>CAILKA010000734.1 GCA_903834645.1 uncultured beta proteobacterium | reverse complement strand
GGCGGGCCAGGTGGTGCGCAGCGCGCGCTTCCGGTTGCTGCGCGACAACGTGGTGATCTACACCGGCGAGCTCGAGTCGCTCAAGCGTCACAAGGACGACGTGCGCGAGGTCAAGGAAGGCTTCGAGTGCGGCATCAAGCTGAAGAACTACAACGACATCAAGGAAGGCGACCAGCTCGAGATCTTCGAGATCCGGGAGGTCGCTCGCACACTTTAGCGAGGCGACGGTCGCCCCCGGCAGGCCCCGCCCACCTCTCACGGTCGGCGGGGTCTGTGCTTGAAGGGGCCTGCACATGACACGGCACAAGAAGGCTATCCCCAACCGCGGCCACCGCGTGGCCGACCAGATCCAGCGCGATGTGGCCGAGCTCGTGCGCGAGCTCAAGGACCCGCGCGTGGGCATGGTCACGATCAATGCGGTCGAGGTCACTCCCGACTACGCGCACGCCAAGGTCTACTTCTCCGTCCTGGTGGGCGACGCTGCCGAGTGCGAGACGGGCCTCAACGAAGCTGCCGGCTGGCTGCGCAACGCGCTCTTCAAGCGGCTGCAGCTGCACACGGTTCCCACGCTGCACTTCCAGTTCGACCGCACCACCGAGCGCGCGGCTGATCTCAGCGCCCTCATCACCCGAGCCAATGCCACACGCGCCCGTGAGGACTGATCCGGCAGCACCTCGCACGCCTCGCCGTGCCGTGCACGGCGTGCTGCTGCTCGACAAGCCCGTGGGCCTGACGAGCCAGCAGGCGCTTGCCCGCGCCAAGCGGCTGCTGCGTGCGGAGAAGGCGGGACACACTGGCACGCTCGATCCCCTGGCTGGCGGGTTGCTCCCGCTTTGCTTTGGCGCATCCACCAAGTTCGCGCAGGTGAGCCTGGACGCCGACAAGACCTATCGCGCCACCCTGCGCCTGGGCCAGACCCGCGTGGGCGGCGACCTGGAAGGCGAGATCCTGCGGGAGCGGCCACTGGCCTTCGACGAGGCGGCGCTGCACGCCGCGCTGGCCGCCTTCACGGGCACGCTGCAGCAGGTGCCGCCCATGCACTCCGCACTCAAGCACCAGGGCCGCGCACTCTACGACTACGCCCGCGCGGGCATCGAGGTGGAGCGCGCGCCCCGGACGGTGACCGTGCACGCCCTGCAGCTCGTGCAGTGGAGGGTCGAGCACCTGGTGCTCGATGTGCGCTGCAGCAAGGGCACCTACGTGCGCACGCTGGCCGAAGACCTCGGCGAGCGCCTGGGTTGCGGTGCCCATCTGGCCGGACTGCGGCGCCTGGCCAGCGGCGCCCTGCGGGTGGAGGATGCCATCACGCTCGAGGCCCTGGAGGCGCTCGACCAGGGGGCCCGGGACGCCAGGCTGCTGAGCGCCGATGCGCTGGTGGCAGCCTGGCCCGAGGTGCGCCTGGCCCACGAGGAGGCGGCACGCTTCCTGAGCGGCCTGCGCCGGCGCCTGACCCGCCCCGATGCCCCGGCCGTGCGCGTCTACGGCCCCGAACCGCGCGCCTTCCTGGGCAGCGCCCATATCACCGCCGGCGAGCTGATTGCCGACCGCCTGCTCAGCCCCTTGGAAGTGCAGGCCTTGCTTGCCGAAAGCCCCCGACCATGAATACGCAGATCCATTCAAACGGTATTTTAGTATTAGCGCCTTACTCTTAGGGCTATTGTTTAATGGAGCTCCCAGTGCACAGCCAGCTACAGAGCTCAACCTTTATT
>CAILKA010000733.1 GCA_903834645.1 uncultured beta proteobacterium | reverse complement strand
TGTGGTGGTGCTGATCCGCGAGCGCACGCACCTGACGCGCGCGCTGCTGGAGAAGCTGCCGCGCCTGAAGCTGATCTCCCAGACCGGCAAGGTCGGCCCGCACATCGACCTGGAGACCTGCTCGCGCATGGGCATCGCGGTAGCCGAGGGGGTGGGGTCGCCCACGGCGCCGGCCGAGCTGACCTGGGCGCTGATCATGGCGGCGATGCGCCGGCTGCCCCAGTACATCGGCAACCTCAAGCACGGTGCCTGGCAGCAAAGCGGGCTCAAGGCAGGCTCGATGCCGGCCAACTTCGGGCTCGGGATGGTGCTCAAGGGCAAGACGCTGGGCGTGTGGGGCTTTGGCCGCATCGGCGAGCTCGTGGCCGGCTATGGCCGCGCCTTCGGCATGCAGGTGGTGGTCTGGGCGAGCCCCAGCTCGCGCGAGCGCGCTGCAGCGGCCGGGTACGCGCTGGCCGATTCACGCGAGGCACTCTTCGAGCAAAGCGATGTGCTGAGCCTGCACCTGCGCCTGTCACCCACGACGCGCGGGCTCGTGCGGGCGCAGGACCTGGCGCTCATGAAGCCCACGTCCCTCTTCGTCAACACATCACGCGCGGAGCTGGTCGAGGAAGGTGCGCTCGTGGCCGCGCTCAACCGCGGCCGTCCCGGCATGGCGGCGATCGACGTCTTCGAGGCTGAGCCGATCCTGCAGGGGCACCCGTTGCTGCGGATGGAGAACGCCGTGTGCACGCCGCACATCGGCTACGTCGAACAAGACAGCTACGAGCTCTATTTCCGCACCGCCTTCGAGAACGTGCTCAACTTCATGCGCGGTGAGCCCACGCGCATCGTCAATCCCGAGGCGCTCAAGGTGAACCGGTGAGCGCGGCGGGCGACTGCGGCCCCGGCAGTCCGGCGGCGCTCTTCCTCGCCTTCAACCAGCTCGCGCTGCAGGGCTTCGGCGGGGTGCTGGCGGTGGCTCAGCGCGAACTCGTGGAGCGCCGGCGCTGGATGAGCAAGGATGCCTTCCTGGAGCTGCTGTCCATCGGGCAGGTGCTCCCCGGGCCCAACATCGTCAACATGGCCCTGATCTACGGCGACCGCTGCTTCGGGTGGCGCGGCGCCTTCGCAGCGTTGGCGGGCGTGATGGCCGTGCCGCTGCTGATCGTGCTCGTGCTGGCCTGGCTGTGGCAGCAGGGCGCGGCGTCCCCGTTGGCAGCCGGCGCCCTCAAGGGCATGAGCCTGGTGGCCTCGGGCCTCATCGTGGCCACCGCGTTGCGCCTGGTCGGCGCCCTGGCGCGCAACGTGATGGGCCTGGCCGCCTGTGTCGCGCTGGTGGTGGCCACCGTGCTTGCCATCGGCGTCATGCGCTGGCCGCTGGTGGCCGTGCTGCCCGGCATCGGGCTGGCTGCGTGGGGCCTGGCCCGCGTGCAGCTGAGTCGAGCGGCGCGATGAACACGCTGCTCTTGGGCCCCCTGGGCCTCGGACCGGCCGACTACGCGCAGCTCTTCGTCCACTTCGCGCTGCTGTCGCTGCTGGCCATAGGCGGCGCCATCACCACGGTGCCGGAGATGCAGCGCTGGGTGGTGGAGCAACGAGGCTGGCTGGGCGACGCGCAGTTCAACGGCTCGATCGCGCTGGCCCAGGCGGCGCCCGGCCCCAACGTGCTCTTCGTGGCGGTCATCGGCTTCAACGTCGCCGGCCTGGCGGGTGTGCTGGCCACGCTGGGAGG
>CAILKA010000732.1 GCA_903834645.1 uncultured beta proteobacterium | reverse complement strand
TGCGCATACGATCTCCTTGGCATGCTGCCGATGGATGTGGGACTGACGACTCGGTCCGGCACGTCCCACTGATGTGCGGGCGCGGCGCGCCGTGAGTCACCGCACGGGTCCGCGTGTGCCGTTGCATCAATGCTTGGTGAGGGCGACTTACCAGCGGCTTTCCGCCATGGAGAGTCGCGGTCTTCGAGCGACTGCCCGCCGTGCCCTCGCCCACCAGCGCCACGCCTCAGTGCGCCGGCTCCGGATGGGCGCAGCCCAGCAAATCGGCCATCCGCCGCAGTCTTGCGTCCCGGGTCCAGAGTCTTGCGCCGGGGGTCAGCGCGACCGATGCCAGCAGATGGACATCGACATAGCCGACTCCTTTGCCGTGCAGGCCGTGGCGCTCGATGAACATCAGCACCTCCTCGGGGCTGGCCACTACGGCGGCTGGCAGATCCTGCAGCAGTTCCAGGATCGACTCGCGCTCTCGCAGGTTGCCGCAGGCGAGTTCTCCGACGACAAACGGATGCATCACGACAACCGACCGCTCGAGCAAATCGACGAGCCGCGCGTTGCCGCGGCGGAGGTGATCGACCCAGACTGTGGTGTCGACCAGGATCAAGCCGGTTTCCCGATGCGTCGGCGCGGCATGGCCTGGATCGAGGGCTGTGACGCTCCCAGCCGGGCGAGCCGCCTGGCACTCTCTCTCTCGATGAGCGCCTTCAGGCCTTCGCTCAAGATGGCCGTCCGGTCCATCGGCCCGGTCAGCTTGACGGCCTTCGCCAGCAACTCGTCATCGATGTTGACTGTCGTGCGCATGGCTTCATCTCATGGGACAAGGCATGAAATGTAGCATCATATGATGCGCTGATTGGTGTCAATGGCCTACGGCCAATGGCCGTTCCCCCGCGCAGGCTTGCCTGCTGGGAGGTCTTCTTGTGGGAGCGCAGCCCCGTGTACGTCAGCCACGCAGCGACCGTCCGGATCGCCTTGAACTACACGCCCGACGACACCGCATCCGGGGCTCAGCGTATCCAGCGACGGGCGCCCTTCAGGAGCAGCAGCAGCCGCTCATCACGCAGCGGCGACGCGATGAAGCCGAACCGGGTTCAGAACTTCGCCGCCTCGTCACCGATGGGGTGGGTCAGCATGGCTCGGAGACCCGACCAGGCCGCAGCCCGCTCAGCGGGTGTGCAGCGCCAGGTTCAGCCGATCCACGACGTCGGCCCAGTCGGCGTCCACGCTCAGGGCTTCGTGCAGCAATCGGGCCTGGGCGGGCGTCCAGAACGGTCCGTCTTCCAGGCGGAGTTCGCCTGGCATCGGCGCATGGGTGCCGATGAAGGCCTGGATCGATCCGAGGTCAGCGTCCAGCCCCAGTTGGGCGAAGAGGTCGTGAAAGCTGTGCGAGGACATTTCCAATCCGTGCCTCCTGTCACCGGAGCCCGCGGCTGAGCCCGACCACCGATGCTTCGGATGGCGAACCCTGTTGCAGTCTCTCGAGGCCAGCCGCCGCGGCTTGCGGCCCGGGCGTGAATCGTGTGCCCGGGGCTGGGTCGCCGGTGCAGCGTGCTCAATCGCGAGGGTCTTGTTCGCGTGGATCGGCAAAGCCCCCGCAACGACATGGAGGCGGGGTGGCGGTGTGGCTCGCGTCTCCAGGCGCACGCTGCTGCCTGAGTTGCCGCCGTTGTCAGCCAACCGATCCCGATCGGAAGCGAAGATGGCGCCCTCGAAAGGACCCGACATGACCCCACCCGACGTTCCCGTCTTCGTCATTTCCCGTCAGTTCGCGGCTTCGCCCGAACG
>CAILKA010000731.1 GCA_903834645.1 uncultured beta proteobacterium | reverse complement strand
CGGTAGGTGTCTTCCGAGAAGTCCTGGTGGCCCGGGGTGTCCAGCAGGTTGATGACGCAGTCGCGGTACTCCATCTGCATGACGGAGGAGGCCACCGAGATGCCGCGCTGCTTCTCGATCTCCATCCAGTCGCTGGTGGCGTGGCGTGAGGCCTTGCGCGCCTTGACGGACCCGGCGATATGGATCGCGCCGGAGAAAAGCAGCAGCTTCTCCGTGAGCGTGGTCTTGCCCGCGTCGGGGTGGCTGATGATGGCGAAGGTGCGGCGGCGCTGCACCTGCTGCGGGATGGCGGCGGTCATGGCGGGCGCTGCAAGCCCTTCGGGCCCAGCGCAGCGTGGAGGCAACCCTCGATTATCGGGGGCCGGCGGGGCTGGCGGGGCTTGCAGCGGCGGCTGGCGTGGCCATCAGCGGCCCGCGCGTCTTGCGCAGCAGCCACTCGTCCTCCCCGTGCACGAGGAAGTCCGTCAGGCAGCCCACCTCCTGGAACCCCAGGCGCGCGTAGAAGCGCCGCGCGCCCTCGTTGAATGCGGACACGCACAGGAACAGGTTGGGCCCGCGCGCGAACGCGATGCGCTCGGCCAGCGCCATCAGCGCGCGGCCCACGCCCTGCCCGCGCGCGGCCGGGGCCACCCCCAGCAACTGGACGTAGCCGCTCAAGGGGCCCTGGAAGGCGAGCACGACGAAGCCCACGAGGGCCTGGCCACGCCAGGCGGCGTAGGCCTCGCGCTGCGGGTGCGTGATCGTGCGCCGGCAGGCATCCTCGGTGATGCGCAGGCGCTTCCAGGGGTCGCTCGCGCGCATCAGCGCCACGCAGGTCTCGACGTCCGCGGGTGTTTCCAGCGGCCCGAGGTGTAGGCCGTGCACGCCACCTTCCATCAGGTCAGGCGCTTGACGCCAGGCAGCTCGCAGGCGTAGACGGCGTTGCGCAGCTCCGCGATCGCCTCGTAGCGGGTGAAGCTGCGCCGCCAGGCGAGCACCACGCGCCGTGTGGGCACGGGGGGCGTGAACTTCAGGTAGGCCACGTGCGGATGCGCGCTGCTGGGCACCGACAGCTGCGGCACCACCGTCACGCCCATGCCCGAGGCCACCATGTGCTTGATGGTTTCCAGGGAGCTGCCCTCGAAGCTCTTCCTGATGCCGTCGGCGTCGCTGGAAAAGCGCGCAAACTCGGGGCATACCTCGAGCACCTGGTCGCGAAAGCAGTGGCCCGTGCCCAGCAGCAGCATCGTCTCGCGCTTGAGCTCCTCGGAGCTCACCTGCTTGCGCCGGGCCAGCGCGTGCGCGCGTGGCACCGCCACCATGAAAGGCTCGTCGTAGAGCGGCGCCACTGCCAGGCCCGCGTCGGGGAAGGGCTCGGCCATGATGGCGCAGTCGAGCTCGCCCGTGCGCAGCATCTCCAGGAGCTTCACCGTGAAGTTCTCCTGCAGCATCAGCGGCATCTGCGGCGTACGCTCGATGGCCTGGCGCACGAGCTCGGGCAGCAGGTACGGGCCGATGGTGTAGATGATCCCGAGCTTGAGCGGCCCGGACAGCGGATCCTTGCCGCTCTTGGCGATCTCCTTGATGGCCGCGGCTTGCTCGATGACCTGCTGCGCCTGGCGCACGATCGCCTCGCCCAGCGGCGTGACGCTCACTTCGTTGCCGCCGCGCTCGAAGATCTTCACGTCGAGCTCTTCCTCGAGCTTCTTGACCGCCACGCTGAGCGTGGGCTGCGAGACGTAGCAGGCCTCGGCCGCGCGGCCGAAGTGCCGCTCGCGCGCCACGGCGACGATGTAGCGCAATTCGGTGAGGGTCATGCCGGGATTGTGGCCCAGTGCACGCGCGGCGCCTGCCACGGGCCGTTATGCTCGCGCCCGCGCCGGGCCCGATCACGCCGGCCGCAAAGAGGTTGCCGAACATGTCCGTATCGATTTTTCCTGCCGGGGCAGGTGCCCGAAGCGTCCGCCGCTCGCCCCTGTGTGCGTGGGCTCTGGCGCTCCTTGCGCTGGCCGGCGCCGGCGCCG
>CAILKA010000730.1 GCA_903834645.1 uncultured beta proteobacterium | reverse complement strand
TCGAAGGCCGGCGCGACATCCCGGTCAAGCTCTGGGTCGCGCCGCCGACCAAGATGGACCAGGCCGAGCTCACCAAGGAAGGCCACTACGCCAACTTCGGCAGCGCCGGCGCGCGCACCGAGATGCCCGGCTGCAGCCTGTGCATGGGCAACCAGGCGCAGGTGAAGGAAGGCGCGACGGTGGTCTCCACCAGCACGCGCAACTTCCCCAACCGCCTGGGCAAGAACACCAACGTGTTCCTCGCCTCGGCCGAGCTTGCAGCCATCGCCTCGCGCCTGGGGCGGCTGCCGACGGTGGGCGAGTACCACGCCGACATGGGCGTGATCAACGCCGACGGCGCCAAGGTGTACCGCTACATGAACTTCGACCAGATCGAGGAGTACGCGGCCACGGCCAAGGAAGTGGCGGTCTGATACCAGGGCCTGGGCGCGCGCGGGGCTACGCAACCCTTGCGCGCACCCGCGCCAGCAGCACCAGCACGACCGTGAGGTTGACCAGGTTCCAGGCCACGCCGTTGATGAAGGCGGCGTGGTAGGAGCCGGTGAGGTCGAAGATCTTCCCCGACATCCAGCCGCCCAGCGCCATCCCGAGCAGCGTGCACATCAGCACCGTGCCCACGCGGGCACCTGCCTCGCGGGCCGGGAAGTACTCGCGCACGATGATCGCGTAGCTCGGCACGATCCCGCCCTGGAACAGGCCGAAGAGCGCGGAGATCACGTACAGCGACACGAGCGAATCGAAGGGGATGAACAGCAGCAGCGCCACGCCCTGCAGCACCGAGCCCAGCAACAGCGTGCGCAGGCCCCCGATGCGGTCGCAGATGGCGCCGGAGATGAGCCGGCTCGCGATGCCGCAGGCGAGCATGAGCGAGAGCATCTCGGCGCCGCGCGCAGCGCCGTAGCCGAGGTCGCCGCAGTAGGCGACGATGTGCACCTGGGGCATCGACATCGCCACGCAGCAGGCCACGCCCGCCACGCACAGCAGCGCCTGCGCGGCGTTGAGCGAGAGGCCGAAGGGCCGGTCAGACGGGACGGCCGTACGCCGCGCCGTGACGGGCGCCGGTGCCACGGCCGGCGCGCGCGGCCGCAGCGCGAGTGCGAGCAGCGGCATCGCCACGGCACACAGGGCCGCCAGCCCGAAGTAGGCCGTGCGCCAGCCATGCGCCTCGACCACCGCCTGCACGATCGGCGGCCAGATGGCGCCGGCCAGGTAGTTGCCGCTGGCGCAGATCGCCACCGCGATGCCGCGCCGGCGCACGAACCAGGCCGAGGTGTCGGCCACCAGCGGCGCGAAGGTGGCCGAACTCCCCAGCAGCCCCAGCAGCAGCCCGTGGATCACCGCGAAGCTGCCGATGCCCGGTGCCAGCGCTGCGCCCGCGAAGCCCAGCCCCAGGCCGCCTGCCCCGATCAGCACCGGCACCATCACGCCGTGACGGTCGGCCAGGCGCCCCATCAGCACGCCCCCCACGCCAAAGCCCACCATCAGCAGCGTGTAGGGCAGCGAGGCATCCGAGCGCGCCACCCCGAATTCGGCCTGCACCGGCGGCAGCACCACCGCAACCACGTACATCGCGCTGCTGCCCAGCGTCATCAGCGCCAGCGTGGCCGCCAGACGCCACCAGGCGTAGGGGCTGTCGGCATCGCGCGCGGCCGTGGCGGGCGGACCGGGGGGCGGACCGGGCGACGGCACGGGGTCGGGCCCAGCAGGGCCGGCGGCGCCGCTCACGCGCGCTCCGGCGCGATGGCCTCGGCCCACTCGACGAGGGCGCCCAGGATGTCCTGGCCACGCTCGTCGGCCTGCTCGCTCAGGGCATCGATGCGCTCGAGGAAGGCGGCCAGCGTCGTGGCCCCGCCGGCGCCCTCGTGCAGCCGCGCGTGGCGATGCGCCTCCCAGCGGGCGCGCTCGCCCTCGTCGAGGGTGTCGGGAAAGTTGCGCGCCCGATAGCGAAACAGCAGTTCCTCGAGCCGCCCGTCGCGCAGGCGCGGACGCTGGCGCGCGAGTTCCTCGGGCGGCAGTTCGATCATCCGGGCGAGCACGGCGCGGTCCGTGTCGTCCACGAAGCCCCCGTAGAGGTCTTCGTCCACGTCCGGTGCAGGCTCCTTGAACGACTGGTAGACCTCGGGCCAGACGCCTGCCATCTCGCCGACGATGCGAGCGGCCGCCTGCGCGTGGCGGTCGGCCGCCACTGGGTCCAGGCCGAAGCGCTCGGCGCGGTCACGGCCAAGAATGCCGAGGTTGGAGATCACCACCGGCGAGCGGTTGAGGTGGATCGTGCGCAGCGGCAGCCGTGTCACGCCCTCGGGCAGCGTGCCCTCACGCGCGTACATGCGCAGCCGGATCTCCTGCGCGTCGAGCTCCATGAGCTGCTGCGGATCCTGGGCGAGGTCCCACACGATCACCTCGTTGCGGTTCACCGGATGCGGCGCGATCGGATAGACGATGGCCATGCAGCCGCGATCGGTCTTGTAGCGGCCCGACACGTGCAGGACCGGCCGGCCCAGCACGAGCTCGTCGCGCACCGCGTCCTTGGTGCGCAGGCGCAGGCAGTAGTCCCAGAGCCGGCGCTTGCGCTCGCGCAGCAGGCGCGCCAGCGCCAGCGTCGCGCGCACGTCCGACAGGGCGTCGTGCGCCGACTCATGCGCCAGGCCATTGGCCGCGCTCAGGTGCTCGAGGCGAAAGCTCGGCCGGCCGTCAGCGTGCGCGGGCCACTCGATGCCCTCCGGGCGCAGCGCCCAGGCGCAGCGCACGACGTCGAGCAGGTCCCAGCGGCCGCAGCCGTCGCGCCACTCGCGCGCGTAGGGGTCGCGCAGGTTGCGCCACATCAGGAAGCGCGTGACCTCGTCATCGAAACGGATGCTGTTGTAGCCCACGCCCACCGTGCCAGGCTGGCCGAGGTGGCGCACCACCTCGCGCGCGAAGGCGTGCTCGGGCAGGCCTGCCTGCCAGCACTGCTGCGGCACGAGCCCGGTGATGAGACAACTCTCGGGGTCGGGCAGGCGGTCGAGCGCCGGCCGGCAGTAGGCCATCACCGGCTCGCCCACCTCGTGGAGTTCGGCATCGGTGCGCACGGCTGCGAACTGCGCGGGCCCGTCACGCCGGGGCTCGCGCCCGAAGGTCTCGTAGTCGTGCCAGAGAAAGCTGAGGTCCGCCAAGAGTCGCCCGTTGAGGATGCGAAGGGCTCAGGCCCGGCGCAGCACGACGCTGCCGATCGAGTAGCCGGCGCCGAACGAGCAGATCACGCCGAGATCCCCCGCCGCCATGTCGGCGTGGTATTCGTGGAAGGCGATGATCGAGCCGGCGGAGGCGGTGTTGGCGTAGCGGTCGAGGACCAGCGGCGCACGCTCGCTGCCGGCCTCCCCGCCCACGAGCTTCTTGATCACGAGCTGGTTCATGCCGAGGTTGGCCTGGTGCAGCCAGTAGCGGCGCACGTCGGCCGGTGCGATCTCCAGGGCACCCAGGTGCTGCTCGATGTGCGCGGCGGCCATCGGCACCACCTCCTTGAAGACCTTGCGGCCCTCCTGGCGGAAGGTCTTGTCGCGCGCGTCGGGGTCGGTGTCCTCGCAGCGGTTCATGAAGCCCGCGTTGTTGCGGATGTTGTTGGAGAACTGCGTCACCAGGCGCGTGCCGAGCACCTCCCAGCGGTCGCCCGAGGTGGCGGTGTCGGCCGCCTCGACGACCACGGCGGTGCACACGTCGCCGAAGATGAAGTGGCAGTCGCGGTCGCGCCACTCGAGGTGGGCCGACGTGATCTCGGGGTTGACGACGACCACGCAGCGCGCCGTGCCGCAGCGCACGGCGTTGACCGCCTGCTCGATGCCGAAGGTGGCCGACGAGCAGGCCACGTTCATGTCGAAGGCGTAGCCGCCGGCGCCGATGGCCTGCTGGATCTCGACGGCCATGGCCGGGTAGGCGCGCTGCATGTTGGCCGCGGCACACAGCACGGCATCGACCTCCTCGCCGCGGCGGCCGGCGGCAGCCAGTGC
>CAILKA010000729.1 GCA_903834645.1 uncultured beta proteobacterium | reverse complement strand
TCGCGGCGCAGGAGCTGTCGTACTTCGCCAACCTCATCCAGAGCCGAAACTTCCGGGCTTTCGAGGCCTACATCGTGGCTGCGCTGCTGTACCTGGTGCTGGCCATCTCGCTGCGACAGCTGCTGCGCTGGGTGGGCGCGCGCTACATCTTCGGGCGATAGGGGCGCCAGCGCTTTCCATGGTCGAGTTCACCCTCTGGGACATCCTGCGCAACCTGCTGCTGGCCGCGCGCTGGACGGTGGCGCTGTCGCTCGTGGCGTTCGTGGGTGGCGGTCTCGTCGGGCTGGCCCTGCTCGGGGCACGGCTGGCCCGGTGGCCGGGTGCCGAGCGCGGTGTGGCGTTGTACGTGGAGCTGTTCCAGGGCACGCCGCTGCTGATGCAGCTCTTCCTGGCCTACTTCGGCCTGGCCTTGATCGGGATCGACGTCTCCGCGTGGACGGCGGCTGCCCTTGCGCTCACCCTCTACACCAGCGCCTTCCTCGCAGAGATCTGGCGCGGCTGCGTCAACGCCATCCCGCGCGGGCAGTGGGAGGCTTCGGCGAGCCTCGCCTTGAGCCTGCCGCAGCAGCTGTGGCACGTGGTGGGTCCGCAGGCCCTGCGCATCGCTGTGCCGCCTACGGTGGGCTTCCTCGTCCAGGTGGTCAAGGGCACGGCGCTGGCCTCGGTGATCGGCTTCATCGAGCTCACCAAGGCCGGTACCATGATCACCAACGCCACGTTCCGACCCTTCACGGTGTACGCCTTCGTGGCCCTGCTGTATTTCTGCCTGTGCGCGCCGATCTCGGCGTGGAGCCGGGTGCTGGAGAAGAGGCTGCGCCGTGGACACTGACGCGATCATCGAGATCAGCGGCCTGCGCAAGCGCTACGGCGACCTGGAGGTCCTCAAGGGGGTGGACCTGTCGGTGCAGTCCGGCGAGGTGCTGGCCATCATCGGCCGCAGTGGCTCGGGCAAGAGCACCCTGCTGCGCTGCATCAACGGCCTGGAGCCTTTCGAGGAGGGCACGCTGCGCGTGGAAGGGCAGGTGGTGCGTGCCTCCGACCCTCGTTCCCTGCGCACATTGCGCCAGCGCGTGGGCATGATCTTCCAGAGCTTCAACCTCTTCCCCCACCTGAGCGTGGGGCGCAACATCATGCTCGCCCCCCGGCTCGTGAAGGGGCTGCCCGGTGGAGAGGGCGAGCGCCGCGCGCGTGAGCTCCTGGCGCGTGTGGGCCTGGAGGAGAAGTTCGATGCCTACGCCGACCAGCTCTCCGGCGGGCAGCAGCAGCGCGTGGCGATCGCGCGAGCTCTGGCCATGGATCCTGCCGTGCTGCTGTGCGACGAGATCACCTCCGCGCTCGACCCCGAGCTCGTGGGCGAGGTGCTGAAGGTGGTGGCGTCGCTCGCGCACGAAGGCATGACGCTGCTGATGGTGACGCACGAGATGGCCTTTGCGCGCAGGGTGGCGCACCGCGTCGTCTTCATGCACGCCGGGCGCATTCACGAGATCGGCCCTGCGGCACAGCTCTTCGACGAGCCGCGCACGGAGGAGCTCAGGCAGTTCCTGTCGGCATTGAACTGAGTTTCCGGTGCACGAAGGGGTGCAATGGTGCGTGTCGGCGCAAGGGTCGGCCAGTTCAGGCCTGCCTATGCTCGCTGTCGCTCCGCTCGGCGCGGATCATCCCGCTGACCAGGTTGTTGCCCAGGAGCCGCTCCAGCAGCGTGCCGCGGCGCTGCCCCACCCCGGACAGGAAGGCCCGCACATCAGCCGCGTGCGCACGTGCCAGCGCTACGGCCTGCTCCGCCTCCACCGCTTCGAAGCGCAGGACATCCCGCGGCCGGCGCTGCGCCACCGCGTCGAGGTCGCACGACACGACGGTGGCGATCTTGGGATAGCCGCCCGTGGTCTGGTGGTCGGCCAGCAGGATCGAGGCCACGCCCTCGCCGTTGACCTGGATCGAGCCGCGCACGATCGGCTCGGATGGAATCGACAGCGCCTGGCGCAGCGGCAGGGCAGGGCCCTCCAGCCGCATGCCCATCCGGTCGCAGGCCGGGCTCACCGAGTAGTCCTCGGCGAGCAGCCGCTCCACGCAGCCAGCCTCGAAGTGCTCGGTCTGCGGCCCGAGGACGACGCGCACCCGCGGCTGCGCAGGGGTGAAGGCCGGTGCTGCAAGCTCGCCTTCGCGCTCCTCACACACCGCCGACTCCCGCACGACGATCGTCGAGCCGCTGGCCAACAGCCCGCCGCCCAGGCCCGAGGTGGAGTGCGTGGCGGCGCGGCCGGCCCAGGGGCGGCAGGCCAGCTCGCCGCAAAAGGCGAGGTAGGCCCAACTCCCCCAGCGCCCGGGCCGGATCGCGAGTGTCTCGCCGGCGCGGATCGTGCGCACGCATCCTGACTTCACGGTCGCCCCGGCATGCACCACCTGGAACTCGCCGCCAGTGACGCTGAAGCTCACCTCGCCTGCTTCACACGCGAGCTCCAGCCCGCCCAGCGAGACCTCCAGCGCCGTGGCCCCCTCGGGCTGGCCGAGCGCGGCCTGCGCCGTGGCATGGGCCAGCCTGTCCATCGGCCCGGAGGCGGCCACACCGAAGCGCATCATTCCTGGCCGGCCCCCGTCCTGGTACGACACCAGCGGCCCGCAGGCGCGCACCGTGAAGCGGGCTTCAGCCATCTCGGGGGGCCGCGCACAGTGCGTCGTACCGGGCCCGGTCGATGCGCACGAAGCGCACCGCGTCGCCCACCTCGAAGAGGAAGGGTGAGGGCGAGTCGGGGTCGAGGATGCGCGTGGGCGAGCGGCCGATCACCGACCAGCCCGTGGGCATCACGAGTGTG
>CAILKA010000728.1 GCA_903834645.1 uncultured beta proteobacterium | reverse complement strand
GCGAAGGCCTCCATCCGGGCGGGATCGACCCGGTACTCGATCGTCACCATCACCGGCCCTTCCTCGGGGCCGATCTCCACGGCCGGCGGTGTCCAGGCGGGCGGCGTGGCTGGCGAGAGGTCGGGCGGCGGGCTGCCCTCGATGACGACGCCCCGCGTGACCAGCAGCACCAGCAGCCCGAATGCGGCGGCCACGCACACGGCTGCCGTGACCGAACTCAGGCTCGCCACCTTGCCCCAGACCAGGGATCCAGCCGCCGCCCCCCCCATCAGCGCCACCTGGTAGAGCGACATGCCGCGCGCGCGCACCCAGTCCGGCAGCGCCATCTGTGCCGACACCGCCAGCGAGTTGGCCACCGAGATCCACGCCATGCCGACCACGAACATCGCCGGCAGCGCCACCCACATCTCCGGCACGGCCACGATCAGCACCGACAGCGCCGCGTGCACCACGGTGCCGATGCGCACGAAGGCGTCGCGGTCGTGGCGCTCCCGCCAGCGCGGGAACAGCATCGCCGCCACGATCGCCCCCAGGCCCATGCTCGAGAGCATGACCGTGAAGGTGCCCGCGCCACCACCATGCAGGCCACGCGCCACCAGCGGCAGCAGCGCCGTGAGCGCCACGCTCTGGAAGAAGAAGAGGAACACGCGCAGCAGCACCGCCTTCATCCGCACCGACTGCAGCGCGTAGTTCAGGCCCACGCGCATCGCGCCGACGAAGCGCTCGCCCGGCAGTGCGCTCGTGCGTGGCTCGCTGCGCCAGCGCAGCACGAGCGCGAAGGCCACGCCCGCCAGCAGCGCGTTGAGCACGAACACGAGCACCGGGCTCGCCGCGGCGATCAGGCCACCGGCCACCACCGGACCCACCACGCGTGAGAGGTTCATCGAC
The DNA here is from genome assembly GCA_903834645.1 of uncultured beta proteobacterium. Taxonomy (GTDB): domain Bacteria; phylum Pseudomonadota; class Gammaproteobacteria; order Burkholderiales; family Burkholderiaceae_C; genus Rubrivivax. The sequence continues at coordinate 888 of CAILKA010000728.1, read as the reverse complement.
ACGCCGTTCAGGGCGAGTGCCTGCGGCATCTCCTCTCGCGAGACCACCTGCGGCACGATGGCCGAGAACACGGGCCAGCGCATCGCCAGCCCCACGCCGTTGGTGAAGGTGAGCAGCAGCAGCAACTCCGCCGTGAGCACCCCGGCCAGCGAGCAGGCTGCCAGCACGAGCGCGTTGAACGACACCCACAGCTGCGTGGCCGCGAAGTAGCGGCGCCGGTCGACGATGTCGGCCATCGCGCCGCTGGGCAGGCCGAGCAGGAACACGGGCAGCGTCGAGGCGGTCTGCACGAGCGCGACCATCACGGGGCTGGTGGTGAGCGACGTCATCAGCCAGGCGGCTGCGACGTCGTTCATCCACATCGTGAGGTTCGCAGCCAGCCAAGCCAGCCACAGACCCCGGAATACGGGGCCCTTGAGCGGGGCGAGCGCCGCCTGCACGCCGGCGCGGCCCCGCGCGTCAGGCCTCTTCCTGGAACGCTTCCTCTCGCTTCCTCTTGATCGAAGGCAGCGACACGATCACGACGAGCGCCAGTGCCGCGATCAGCAGCGAGGCCGACAACGGCCGCGTGACGAAGGTGGTCCAGTCACCGCGCGACAGCAGCAACGCGCGGCGCAGGTTCTCCTCCATCATGGGGCCGAGGATGAACCCGAGCAGCAGCGGCGCGGGCTCGCAGCCCAGGCGGTAGAACACGTAGCCCACCACACCGAAGCCAGCCGCCATGAACACGTCGAAGTTGTTGTTGTTCAGCGTGTACAGGCCAATGCCGCAGAACACCACGATCGCCGGAAACAGGAAGCGGTAGGGCACCGTCAGCAGCTTGATCCACATGCCGATGAGCGGCAGGTTCAGGATGATGAGCATCAGGTTGCCCACCCACATAGAGGC
>CAILKA010000727.1 GCA_903834645.1 uncultured beta proteobacterium | reverse complement strand
CGTCTATGTCGCCCGCTTCCCGAGCCGCCACGCCGTCAGCGTGGATCTGCACGTCGGCTCGCGGCTGCCCGCGTTCTGCACTGCAGCCGGCAGGGCAATCCTCGCGCGGATGCGCGAGGCCGAGGCCCTGGCGATCCTGTCGGCCGCGCCGCGCGTGCCGATGACCGACCGGACGGTGACCGAGCTTGCCGGGCTGGGGAAGCTGCTGGCCCGCGCACGGGCGGACGGCTACTGCGTCAACGACCAGGAGGCATTCGCCGGCGACCTGTCGGTGGCCGTGCCGGTGCTAGACCGCATGGGCTGCCCGGTCGGCGCCATCAACATCGCGGTGCCCACGCCGCGCTGGCAGCGTCGCGCGCTCGAACGCGACCTCGCACCGCTCGTCGTCGCAACCGCGCGCGAGATCTCGAACGACTTTGGCTCGGACTGCGCGCAGGTGCGCTGACTGACGGGGTCGTCTGTCCGCCCACAGACCCCGCCGCAGCCCCGCGCGACCTACAGCGCCACACGGTACACCGACGACCCCACCATGAAGACGAGCGCACCCCCAGAGAGGTACACGCTCGCCCCCGGCTGCGCATCCACGCGCAGTCGGGTCTGCGCGGTGGCCGCGTCGAAGGTGTAGACCTTGCCCTGCTGCAGGTAGGCCACCTGCCCTCCCCCGACCGCAAGCAGCGCGGAGGTCGCGAGGTTTGAGAGCGTGTAGACCTGCGTGGCCGTCGCGGCCTTGATGGCCCGCGCCCCACCCGGGCCCGTCTCCACCCAGGCGAGCACGCCGTCTCGCAGCAGGAACGAGGTGGCCGTGGTGGACCAGGTGGTCGTTGCGCCGCCGGCGATGGGCTGACTCACGAGGGTGAAGGTGTTGTCGGAATTGCCGCCCAGCGGCGTCTGCTGCCAGGCCACACGCAGGCCATCGGTCTGGGTGTAGATGGCGCGAGCGCCGCTGGTGGTGACGCGGGTGGAGACACCCGTGTCGGAGCGCCAGCGAAAGACATCGAAGGTGGAGCTCATGCCCTCGCCACCCGTCTGGCCCCAGAAGGCGAAGTGCAGCACGCCGCCAACCACCGCGAAGTCGTAGGAGTGGTTGCCCACATAGGCCACGCCTGCGGGCACACCCACGCGGGTGTAGGTGCCCGTCTGCACGTTGAACACCGTGTAGCGCCCGGTGGCGTTCGTCACCACGCCCGTGTCAGCGGCCTTGTCGTTGACCCACACCACGTAGCCGTCTCGTGCCACGGGGAATGTGTCGTAGGCCCAGCCGCCGCCGATGTTGGTCGCACGGCTGTAGGGGTTCGGGTTCGTCAGGTTCGTGATCGAGCCGTCCGGGCCCCACTGGTAGATGCAGTAGAGCACGCAGTCTGTCCCCTTGCCGTAGGCGTAGGCGCGCCCGTCAGAGAGCTGCCAGCCGGTGACGTACTGGATCGCGGACACGCCGGCCAGCGGCACGTCGCCCGAGGTGGCCAGGTCGCGCATCCTCACCGCGCCACCTTCCACCCCGTAGAGCACGCGGCTGCCCTCCGCCGCCAGGAGTTGTCCACCCGCGGGCAAGCTGAAGGCCGGGCTGTAGGCGAGTGCCGAGGAGGTCGTCACGAACACCGTGCGCTGCACCTGGCTCACGAGGTTGCCGTTGTCGGTGGCGCGTACCGTGAGCAGGTAGCTGCCCGGGGCCAGGCCGCTCACGTCGTAGTTCGCCGCAAAAGGGGAGCTCGTGGTCTGCAGGAACTGCAGGTCTGCAAGGCGCGCCGTCACGGTCACGGTGCCCGACTTGTCGCTCGTGGCGGTGCCCGAGACCTGCAGGGTGCCGAAGACGAAGGCGCCGTCGGCCGGGGCGTTCACGGTCAGCGTGGGCGGGTTGGAAATCGGCACCGGCACACTGGCCGTCCGCGTGGCGCCGCTGCCATCGGTGACGGTGAAGACCATCGTGTGGTTGCCCGACTTGGCCACGGCCGCATCCACGTCGAAGCGGTAGGCGTCATAGACCAACCCGCTGACGGTGACGCAGGCCACGCGCGACGAGCAGGCGTTGGGAGCGGTGAGCGTGCCCGACGGCACGCCATCAAACGCTGCCGAGACGCTCGTGATGCCAAAGGGTGAGCGCGGCACCGCCAGCACCGCGATCGTCCCCGTGGTGCCCGACACCGACGTGGTGACGGTGATGCTCGAGTTCGAGACAGTCACCGCGCGCCGCACCTCGTAGGCCGCGGCATCGAGCGAGGGCTGCACCCGGGCCACGAGCAGGTGGCTGCCGTTGCTCACGCTCGTCGTGTTCCACGACAAGCTCGCGCCAGTGCCGATCTGCTGCAGGTCCGCGAACCAGGTGACGGCGCCCGTCACGGCCGCGCTCAGCGAGAGGTTCACGGTGCCCGAGAGCGGCTCGGCGCGGTCGGCAACGATCGCCAGTGCGGCGGCAGAGCTCGCGGTGATGGTCGCCGCGGCGGGCGGGCTCGCCGCCTTGCCGTCGCTGACCACGAGCGTGGCCACAAAACTGCCCTCCACGTCGGCCGTGAAGGTCGGGCGAGGGGTGGCAGGCCCGCTCAGCGTGGCCGCGCTGCCGGCCGGGCGGGTGGTCAGCGTCCAGGCATAGGTGAGGGGGTCGCCATCGGCATCGGCGCTCGCGCTTCCGTCCAGCGTCACGACCGTTCCCACCGTCACGCTCTGGGCAGGGCCCGCCTGGGCCACCGGAGGGTTGTTGACCCCGCCAGGCGGGGGCACAGGCTCGCCACTGGAGCCCCCTCCACCGCAGGCGACCAGCAGCGCGGACGCGAGCAGCGCCGCAGTCAGCCCACGCACCGAGGCCTCGAACGACAGAAGGGCGCGGTTCGCCCGTGGCGCCCGCACGAACCACTGAGTGCTCTGCAACGCTCGCTCCCTGTTGCCGACCCGCCTGGCGGACGGCCTTCTTGCTGCGAAGCGGTGGCAGCTTAGCCTTGCCCGGCCACCATCACCATCCCTTGATCATCGGAGGCGGGTGGCTCAGAAAACGACCTGGACAAATGACCAGCCCGAGGGGGTCTGCGTGCACACCGGAGATCCCGCGCGAGCGGCCCGTCGCACGGGTGCTGCGCGCGCAGGCTCCTCAGCCCAAGCGCCGCTTGAGCTCCGGCGGATTGGCCGACTTCTCGCGGAACTCCTCCTGCGAGCCTGCGAACGTGACGCCCGCGCGCTTGATGGCGTCGTCGTCCACCTTGTGCAGCGGCGTGTAGGACGGGTGGTGGTGTTCGAGATAGGGATTGTTGCGTGCCGCGTTGTAGCAGTGGATCACGGTCCAGCGCCGATGGGCCGAGCGGTTCTGGTCGGAGCGGTGCAGCACGTTGCTGTGGAAGAAGATGGCGTCGCCGGGCTCCAGCTCCGCGTACTCCACAGGCAGGCGCTTGAGGATCTCCTCCACGCGCCTGGGGTCGGCCCCCACCTGCTCGCCGGGCAGCACCCCGTGCTCGATGCGCCCGCAGTGGTGCGAGCCCTTCACCACCTGCAGGCAGCCGTTCTCGCGCGTGCTGTGGTCCAGCGCCACCATCACGCTGGCCATGTGCGGGAACACGCAGCCGTTGTGATACCAGTAGCCGTAGTCCTGGTGCCACTCCCAGGCGCCGCCCTCGAAGGGCTCCTTCGCGGTGAGCTTGGAGTGGTAGTGGTACACCTCGCCGCCCAGCAAGTCTTCCATGGTGTCGACGACCCGGTGCGAGCGTGCCGCCAGCCCGTAGACGCTGTCGCCCGGATGGTTCCACGTGGCCATGCGCGTGGCCTTGCCGGAGGCGTCGTTGCGGTCGTACAGGCGGCTGCGCAGGGCCGGGTCCTGCTCGATGGCGCTGCGCAGGATGGCGATCTCCTGCGCGTCGAAGAGCTTGCGCACGGTGACATAGCCGTCGCGCTCGTAATCGGCTCGCTGCAAGGCGGTGAGGATGGATCCGGGCATGGTGCTTCTCCGAGCGGGGTGGATACGGCAGGGGGAAGGAGGCTCGTCCATGGCCTCGCGTCGACTGGGGCAATGATGCCACCGCATCGCCCCTCGAAGGTGCGGTGCCGGCACCGACTCAGGATGCGCCTGCGCCGGCGGACAATCGCATATGACCCGCCCTGACACCTCGTTCGAGACCCTGCCCCTGCCGCCGCCCCTGCAGGCCACGCTGCAGCAGCTGGGCTACCTGGCGATGACGCCGATCCAGGCCGCCAGCCTGCCGCTGGCGCTGGCCGGCCGTGACCTCATTGCCCAGGCCCGCACGGGCAGCGGCAAGACGGTGGCCTTCACGCTGCCGTTGCTGGCCAACCTGAACCCGCGCCGCTACGCCGTGCAGGCGCTGGTGCTGTGCCCCACGCGCGAACTGGCCAGCCAGGTCACGCAGGAGATCCGCCGCCTGGCGCGCGCGGAAGACAACGTCAAGGCGCTCACGCTGTGCGGCGGCAGTCCCATCCGCAACCAGCTGGCCAGCCTGGAGCACGGCGCGCACATCGTGGTGGGCACGCCAGGGCGCATCCTGGATCACCTGGCGCGCGGCACGCTGGCGCTGGACGCGCTGAACACGCTGGTGCTCGACGAGGCCGACCGCATGCTGGAGATGGGCTTTGCCGACGACATCGCGCAGGTGGCCGAACGCTGCCCGAAGGCGCGCCAGACGCTGCTCTTTTCCGCCACCTACCCCGACGGCGTGGCCCAGCTCGCCGCCCGCTTCCTGCGCGAGCCGCAGGAGGTGAAGCTGGCCGAGCGCCATGCTGCCAGCCAGATCCGCCAGCGCTTCTACGAGGTGGAAGAGAGCGAACGCCTGCACGCGGTGGGACTGCTGCTGCAGCACTTCAGGCCCGTGAGCACACTGGCGTTTTGCAACACCAAGCAGCAGTGCCGCGACCTGGTGGCGGTGCTGCAGGCGCAGGGCTTCAAGGCGCTGGAACTGCACGGCGACCTGGAGCAACGCGACCGCGACCAGGTGCTGGTGCAGTTCGCCAACGGCAGCTGCAGCGTGCTGGTGGCCACCGACGTGGCCGCCCGCGGGCTCGACATCGCGCAGCTCGAGGCGGTGATCAACGTCGACATCAGCCCGGATCCCCCCGTGCACACGCACCGCGTGGGCCGTACCGGCCGCGCCGACGCAGACGGCTGGGCCTTCAGCCTGGCCAGCGTGGACGAGATGGATGCGGTGGGCCGCATCGATGAGATGCAAGGCACGCCCAGCGTCTGGCACCCGCTGTCGGAGCTGACGGCACCGGCCGGCGCCGAGCCGCTGCGCCCGCCGATGGTGACGCTGCAGATCCTGGGCGGCCGCAAGGAGAAGATCCGCGCGGGCGACGTGCTGGGCGCGCTCACCAAAGACCTGGGGCTGCCCGGGGCGCAGGTGGGCAAGATCGTCGTCAACGACTACTCCACCTACGTGGCGGTGGCACGCGGCGTGGCTGACCAGGCCCTGCGCGGGCTGAACGCCGGCAAGGTGAAGGGCCGCTCGGTGAAGGTGCGGCGGCTGTGAGTGCGGAGGACGACGCATGACCGCCTTCGCCGCACTGGGCCTGTCGCCCGGCCTGCTGCGCGCGGCCGCCGAGCTGGGCTGGACCGAGCCCACGCCCATCCAGGCCGCGGCCATCCCGCCTGCGCTGGCCGGGCGCGACGTGCTGGCCACCGCGGCCACTGGCTCCGGCAAGACGGGGGCGTATGCCTTCGCGGCGCTGCAACGCATCGACGACATCGCGCGCCCCACCCCGCGGCGCCCGCGGGTGCTGCTGCTGGTGCCCACGCGCGAGCTGGCGGCGCAAGTGGGCGAGGCCGTGCGCCAGGTGGAGCGCTTCCTCAACGTGCCGGCCAAGCTCGTGGTGCTGGTCGGCGGCCTGTCCATCAACCCGCAGCTGATGGCCCTGCGCGGCGGGGCGGATGTGATCGTCGCCACGCCGGGGCGGTTGCTGGACGTGGCCGACAAGAACGCGCTGGACCTCTCGGGCCTGCACACGCTGGTGCTGGACGAGGCCGACCGCCTGCTAGACGGCGGCTTCGCCGACGAACTGGCGCGGGTTCTCGCGCTGCTGTCGGCGCGGCGCCAGAACCTGCTGTTCTCGGCCACCTTCCCTCCCGCAGTGGAGGCCCTGGCGCAGCGGCTGCTGCACGACCCCGTGCGCGTGGACGTGGGCCAAGAGGCCGCGGCCGTGGCGACCATCGTCGAGCGCGCCATCGTGGTGGACGCGGCGCGGCGCACGCCGCTGCTGGCCCGGCTCATCGCGCAGGAAGGCTGGCCGCGCGTGCTCGTCTTCGTGGCCACGCGCTACGCCTGCGACCACGTGGCCGACAAGCTGCGCCGCGCCGGGCTGGCGGCGGCGGCCTTCCACGGCGATGCCAGCCAGGGCGCCCGCACGCAGGTGCTGGCCGACTTCAAGGCCGGGCGACTGCGCGCGCTAGTGGCCACTGATCTCGGCGGGCGCGGCATCGACATCGCCCAGCTGCCCGTGGTCGTCAACCACGACCTGCCGCGCTCCACGGTGGACTACGTGCACCGCATCGGCCGCACCGCGCGCGCCGGCGCAGCGGGGCTGGCGGTGAGTTTCATCAGCGCGGCAACGGAAGGGCATTTCCGCCTCATCGAGAAGCGCGTGGGCCGGCGCGTGCCGCGTGAGCAGGTGCCGGGCTTCGAACCGACGGAGACGGCCGCGCCCGCAGCCGCCGCCGGTGGTGTGAAGGGCCGGCGGCCGAGCAAGAAGGACAAGCTGCGCGCCGGGATCTGAACGGCCGGGGGTTTCGGCGGTTCAGGCGGTTGCGCGCAGCCAGCGCGCCAGCTCGTGCGTCACGGCCTCGGGTTGCTCGATCGCCGAGAGGTGGCCGCACGCCTCGATCACCGTCAGCTGCGCGCCGGGCACGCAGGCGGCCATCGCCTCGTGGTCGGCCAGCGGCGTCACCAGGTCTTGACGGCCGCACATCACCAGGGTGGGTACGCGCACCCGGGCCAGGTCGGCGTGCGAATCGGGCCGGCCGAGCATGGCGCACTGCTGGTTGAACTGCGCCCGCGCGCCGACGCTGCGCGCCATGTCGCCCACCAGGCTGGCGAGTGCCGGGTTGGCGGCGTGGGCCGGCAGCAGCCAGCGTGCCGGCAGCCCAGGAACCAGCGCCTCGATACCACCTTGCCGCACGGTCGCGATGTCCTGGTGGCGCGCCTCGCGGCGCGCCGGATGATCGGCCACAGCCGTGGTGTCGATCAGCACCAGGCGCTCCAGGCGCGGCAGCGCCCGGCGGATCACCTCGAAGGCGACGTAGCCCCCCAGCGACAGCCCGATCAGCGTGAAGCGCTGCGGCATCGCCTCCAGCACCTGTTCGGCCATGCCCGCCATCGAATCGTGATCGCGAAAGACGAAGACGCTGCAATCGTGCGTGGCACGCAGCGCGGCGAGCTGATGCGCATACAGCCGCTCGTCGGACAGGTGGGCACATGCAAAGGCAAGGGCGGAACGTGTCGTCATCGGGCTTCTCCGGGATTGAGGTCGGCACGGGGGCGCTCCTTGACGAGTGTGCCGACTTCGGCCACAGGCGTCGACCGGGTGCTCGGCTTGCGCTGCAGCCTGGCCCTGGTTGGTCGAAGCCAATCGGCGGCCACCACACCGAGCAGAACAGGGCCTGCAGCCCGTTGACGCGGTCGACCCGAGCCAGCCCGATGAGCGGGCTGGCGTCGGTCAAGACGAGCCCGGCCCCTCGTCCAGCGTGTCCAGATCCCGGGTTGTCTCCTGCGCATCGAGCCGGATGACGGGGATACCCAGAGCAGAGCCCTGTGCCCCTCGGGCCAGACGATGCCGAACTCGTACTGCAACCCGCGGAACGCATTCGTCTGCATGACCCCCGAGCAACTCCGATTGCGCGGACCTGATCCAGGCGTGAGGATTCGGCACATGCATCCATCCGGGCCGGGTCTGAACCCAAGCACGAAGCGAACGCGCAAGCGGGAGGTTCGGGCTCGGTTGAAGCGCGTGGTGCCGACGGGGTTCATCGGCGCGCAGTCACTGCCCAACAGCCGTGCACCACGGGCGCTACACCATGAAGACTGATCGCACGGGTGCGGCTCGTGCCATGCCCGGGCTCCACCCGAGAAGGCTCGACATGACGGTTTCGAACTCCGCCCGGCGTGCCTGGCACAGCGGGCCTGCCGTGAGCGCGCTGCTGGTCTGGGCCGCCTTGCTGGCGCTGGGGGGCTGCGGCAAGCCCGACACCCCACCGCCCGCGCCCAAGCCCCCCGAGGTGGGCGTGCTCAAGGTGGAGGCCCGCCGCACCCCGCTGTCGGTGGACATCGTGGGCGACATCCGCGCCTTTCGGGAGGTGGAGCTCAGGCCGCGCGTGAGCGGGATGGTCGACAAGCAGCTGTTTCGCCCGGGGCAGATGGTGCGCGAGGGCGAGCTGCTGTTCCTGATCGACCCCCGTGCGCTGGACTCCTCGGTGGCCGACGCACAGGCTCGCCTGCTCGAGGCCGAGGCGGGCCTGCAGCGGGCGAGCGAGGACGTGGCGCGCTACAAGCCGCTGCTGGCCGAAGACGCCATCGCGCGCCAGACCTACGAGCAGGCGGTGGCCGCCCAGAAGCAGGCCGCCAGCGTGGTGGAGTCGCGCCGCGAAGGCGTGAACCGCGCCCGCATCGACCGCGGCTACGCCGAGGTGCGCGCCCCCATCAGCGGCCAGATCGGGCTGCAGAAGGTGGAGGTCGGCGGCGTGGCCAGCGCCGGGCAGACCGTGCTGGCCACCGTCTCGACGCTGGATCCGGTGGTGGTGTACTTCAGCGTTGCCGAAGCCGAGTACCTGGCCTTTGCGCGGCGGATGCAGCAGGCCACGCGCGGCGGCAGGCCCGCGGCCCGGCCGGTGGAGCTGCTGCTGTCCGACGGCTCGACCTACCCGCATCCGGGCAAGTTCGACTTCGCCGACCGTGCCGTCAATCCCGCCACCGGCACGCTGACGCTGCGCGCGGTCTTCCCCAACACGGGGCAGCTGCTGCGCCCGGGCATGACCGGGCGCGTGCGCGTGACCTACGACGTGGCCGAAGACGCGATCCTCGTCCCGCAGAAGGCGGTGACGGAGCTGCTGGGCAAGCAGTTCGTCTCGGTGGTGGGAGCCGACGGCAAGGTCGAGCAGCGGCCGGTGAAGACGGGCGATCGCATCGGCGAGCGGTGGTTGATCGAGGACGGGCTCAAGCCCGGGGATGCCGTGGTGGTGGAGGGGGTGCAGCGAGCGCGGCCGGGCAGCACGGTCACGCCAGTGACGCTGGCCGCGCCTGCGGCTGCTGCGACGCCGGGCGCGGCGTTGGCCCCAGCCTCGGCCTCGGCCTCGAAGAAGTAGGCGCGCGCGATGGCACGCTTCTTCATCGACCGGCCGGTGTTCGCGATCGTCATCGCGCTGGTGATGCTCATCGGCGGAGGCGTGGCCGGCAGCAGCCTGCCGGTGGCGCAGTTCCCGCAGATCACGCTGCCCACGATCCGGGTCTCCGCCGCGTACCCGGGTGCCGGTGCCGAGGTGGTGGAGCGCGCGGTGGCGCAGGCCATCGAGGAGCAGGTCAATGGCGTGGAAGGCATGGTCTCCATGCAGTCCAGTTCGGCCGGCAACGGGGCCTACTCGCTGGACGTCACCTTCGACCTCTCTCGCAACGCCGACATCGCCAGCGTGCAGGTGCAAAACCGCGTCTCCCAGGCCAATGCCCGCATGCCCCAGGAGGTGATGTCCGCCGGCATCACCACCAAGAAGAGCTCGCCCGACACGCTCATGTATGTCGCGCTGTACTCGCCGGGCGGCACCTACGACGAGCTCTTCCTCAACAACTACCTGGCCATCAACGTCGTCGAGTCGCTCAAGCGGGTCAAGGGCGTGGGCAACGTGCAGGTGTTCGGCGCCGAATTCGGCATGCGGCTGTGGCTCAAGCCGGACCGCATGTCGCGCCTGGGCCTGTCGCCGACCGACGTCTACCGCGCGGTGCAGGAGCAGAACCTGCAGGCGCCCGCCGGACAGATCGGGCAGATGCCCGCCCCCCGCACGCAGCAGTTCCAGTACGGCGTGCAGGTGCGCGGCCAGCTCGAGCAGGTCGAGGAGTTCGGCAACATCATCGTGCGCGCCCTGCCCGACGGCTCGTTCGTGCGCGTGCGGGACGTCGCACGCGTGGAGCTCGGCGCCAAGGACTATTTCTTCACCGCGCGCTACAACGGCAAGCCAGCCGCAGCGTTTTCGATCAGCCTGACGCCGGACGCCAGCGCGATCGAGACAGCCTCGCTGCTGCGCAAGGAGCTCGACGCCCTGGCGGCCTCCTTCCCGGCCGATCTGCGGCACGACGTCGTGATCGACAACACGGTGTTCGTGAAGGCCTCGCTGGAGGAGGTGGTGCACACCTTCTTCGAGGCCTTGCTGCTGGTGCTGGTGGTGGTGTTCCTTTTCCTGCAGAGCTGGCGTGCCACGCTGATCCCGATGCTGGCGGTGCCGGTGTCGCTGGTGGCCACCTTCGCGGCCTTCACGCTGCTCGGATTCACCATCAACACCCTCACGCTGTTCGGCATGGTGCTGGCCATCGGCATCGTGGTGGACGACGCGATCGTGGTGGTGGAGGCGGTGGAGCACCACATGCACGCAAGCGGGCTCAGCCCGCGCGAGGCCACCATCCGGGCGATGGAGGAAGTCAGCGGTCCGGTGGTGGCCATCGCGCTGATCCTGGCGGCGGTGTTCGTGCCGGTGGGCTTCCTGGGTGGCATCGCCGGCGTGATGTACAAGCAGTTCGCCATCACGGTGGCGGTGTCCACGCTGCTGTCGGCGCTGGTGGCGCTGACCCTCACCCCGGCGCTGTGCGCGCTGATGCTCAAGCCCCGGGACCACTCCGCTCGGGCGGGGCTGCTGGAGCGTTTCTTCGCGGGCTTCAACCGCGTCTTCGACGCCGTCACCCACCGCTACGGGGGCGGCGTGACGCGCGCCATCCGCGCCAGCACAGTGTCGCTGGCCTTGCTCGCGGCCCTGCTGTTCGGGGCCTTCGGGCTGATGCAGAAGGTGCCGGGCGGCTTCGTGCCGCCCGAGGACCAGGGCTACTTCATCGCCTCCTTGCAGATGCCCGCGGCGGCCTCGCTGAACCGGACCATCGCCGCCACGGCCGAGCTGCAGAAGGTCATCGACGCCACACCCGGCGTGCAGGGCTCGCTGGTCATCAACGGCTTCAGCATCCTCACCGGCTCGGTGCAGTCCGACGCCGCGCTGGTGGTGATCGCCCTGAAGCCCTGGGAGGAGCGCATCGCGCCGCAGGAGAAGCTGCGCCCGATCATCATGGGCTTCATGCAGCGCGCGCAGGCCCTGCGCGAGGCCACGGTGGTGGCCTTCAACCCGCCGCCCATTCCGGGGCTGGGCGCCACCGGCGGCTTCAGCTTCAAGCTCCAGGACCGGGCCGGCAACAGCCCCGAGGACCTGGCCCGGGTAGCCCAGGAGCTCGTGGAGGCGGCGCGCAAGCGCCCCGAGCTGGGCAGCGTCTACTCCAAGTTCGACCCGCGCACGCCCGCGATCCGGCTGGACATCGACCGCGAAAAGGCCAAGAAGCTGGGCGTGGCGATCAACGACGTGTCGATGGCGCTGCAGACCTTCCTCGGCGGGGTCAACATCAACGACTTCTCCCGGTTCGGGCGCAGCTTCAAGGTGTCCATGCAGGCCGAGCCCGAGTACCGCGCCGACATCAAGGGGCTGAACCTGATGCATGTGCGCGCCGCCAGCGGAGAGATGGTGCCGCTGTCCACGCTGATCGCGCCGGCCTCCATCGCTGCGCCCACCACGCTGCAGCGCTACAACCTGTACCGCACCGCCGACATCGGAGGCGACGCGGCCGCGGGCTACAGCTCGGGGCAGGCGATCGCCGCGATGGAAGCGGTGGCGCGCGAGGTGCTGCCACAGGGCTACGGCTACGAGTGGGCGGGCATCAGCAAGCAGGAGAAGGACTCTGCCGGCCAGGCGCCGGTCATCTTCGCCTTCGCCATCATCTTCGTCTTCCTGTTCCTGGCTGCGCTGTACGAGAGCTGGGCGGTGCCGTTTGCCGTGCTGTTCGCGGTGCCGCTGGGGATCTTCGGCGCCATGGTGGGCCTGTACCTGACCGGGCTGACCAACAACATCTACGCGCAGATCGGCCTGGTGCTGCTCATCGGCCTGGCGGCCAAGAATGCGATCCTGATCGTCGAGTTCGCCAAGATGAAGCGCGATGCCGGCATGGACGCGGTGAGCGCTGCGATCGAGGCTGCCAGGCTGCGGCTGCGGCCCATCGTGATGACCTCGCTGGCATTCATCCTGGGCGTGATCCCGCTGATCACCGCCAGCGGCGCCGGGGCGGCCTCGCGGGTGTCCATGGGCATCACGGTGTTCTGCGGCATGCTGGCGGCCACGCTGCTGGCGATCTTCTTCGTGCCGGTGCTGTTCGTGGTGGTGGACCGCATCGTGACGCGGCTGGGCGGTGGCCCGCCCGCGCCCGCTCCGCTCGAGGAGGGCGGGCCATGAGCGCAAGCCTGCCCCGCCTCACGGGCCGTGCGCAGGCCCGGGTGCTGATGCTGGCCGCGGCGATGCTGGCTGGCTGCGCCAGCGCCCCGCTGCCCCGGCCGAGTGCGCCGGAGCTGCCCGCGGCCTTTCGCGGCGCCACCGCTGCAGGGCCGTCTCTGGCTTCGCGCGACTGGCGCGTGGTCTTCACCGACAGCGCGCAGCAGGCACTGATCGAGGCGGCGCTGGCTGGAAACCTGGACCTGCAGACGGCCCAGGCGCGCATGCGCGAGGCGCAGGCTGCACTCACCGCAGCCCGCAGCGGGCTGCTGCCCACCGCTGCCCTCGGGCTGAACACCTCGCCCACCGCGCGGCGGCCGGGCGAGAGCCTGAGCTCGAGCTTCCTGGTGGGGGGATTCCTGAGCTGGGAGATCGATCTGTGGGGGCGCCTGGGGTACGCGGTGGAGGCCTCGCGCGGCGAGCTCGCCGCGCGCGAGGCGGCCCGCGACGGTGTGCGCGTCTCGCTCGTTGCCGAGACGGCCAGCCGCTACCACGAGATGGTGGCGCTGCGCGCCGTGCTCGCCAGCACCGAGAGCAGCGCGCGGCTGCAGACCGATTCGCTGCGCCTGATCCGCCGGCGCAACCAGGCCGGCATCGTCTCGGCGGCCGAAGTGCGGCAGGCCGAAGGCCAGCTCGCCTCCACCGAGGCGCGGCTGCCCGAGTTGCGGCGCCAGATCGCCGCCACCGAGCATGCGCTGTCGTTCCTGACGGGACGGGCGCCTGGCGAGGTGGCTGCGCCCATGCCGCCCGCGCCGGTCGTGTCGCAGCCCGCGCCTTTGCCGCTGGCGGCGGCCGGACCGGACAGCGCAGCGGCGCTGCCGGCCGGGCTGCCTTCGGAGCTGATCGAGCGCCGGCCCGACCTGCGCGAGGCCGAGCAGCGCCTGGTCTCGGCCCAGGCGCGCGTGGCCGAGGCCAAGGCGATGCTGCTGCCCAGCCTGTCGCTCACCGGCGCCTTGGGCCGCATCGGCTTCGCGCTGGAGAGCCTCTTGCTCAACTCCGGCGGCGCCGCGGTGGCCTCGCTCGGCCCGAACGCCTCGCACACGCTTTATGCGGGCGGCGCTCTGGAGGCCAATCGCGACGCCACCCTGGCGCGCCTGGACCAGGCGCTGATCGCCTACCGGCGCGCGGCGCTCAACGCCTTGCGCGAGGTGGCCGATGCGCTCAAGGCACACGAGGAGTCGGCCACCCAGCTCGAGCGCCAGCGCGCGCGCGTGGTGGCCCAGCGCGAGGCGCTGCGGCTGGCGGATCTGCGCTTTGGGGCCGGGGTAGTCAGCTTCCTGGAAGTGCTGGATGCGCAGCGCCAGCTGCTGGCCGCCGAGGCCGACTTCGTGAACACGCGGCTGGCGCGCCAGCTCGCCCATGTGCAGGTCTACCGCGCGCTCGGTGGGGGTTGGGCCTCACCTTCCGGGGGCTGACCG
>CAILKA010000726.1 GCA_903834645.1 uncultured beta proteobacterium | reverse complement strand
CAACGTAGATGCCACGCTGCGGCTGTTCCGCCACGGAAAGCGGGCGGGCGCTGTCGGGCGAGATGTCCAGCGGATCGAGCGGATCAGGCGAGGTCAACCTGGACGGAGAGGGGCCCGCAGGCTCGGGCGCCTGATCGCCATCCTCGGCCGGCACATCCACAGGATCGATCGCGTCTGACGCGCCCAGCGTACCCAGCCAGGCATCGTCGGCGACAGTGGTGACCTTCTGCGCGCTCGGGCCTGGGACGTGGGAGGCAGTCGCCGCGCCGGACGGCAGCCCGCTCGACGGTGGCGCGGCCGGGGGCTCTGTTGGAGCAGGCGACATTGCAGGTTCCACCAGACGCTGGGGTTGTCCCGCCGGCAAAGCCCGGGCACCCGCGTCCCCCAGCACGTCTCCACGCCCCTGCCTCAACAGCACCGTCGCAGCCTCGCAGGCGTACCCCTGCGCCGGAGCAGCCGCCTCGCAACTGGCGTCCAGTGCCGCTCCGGGCCGCAACCCAACCACGCTTCCGGCGTTCACGAGCAGGCCGTACAGGCGAGCCGCCGCGCGCTGTGCGGCAGCCACCCGCATCGCGCCTTGGAGCAGGTCCAGGCGCACGGCACGGCGCCCAAGTTCATCCTCCACCGAACGAAGCGCCAGCACGGATCGCGGCGCCAGCACGATGCGCGAACCGTCGTCCAGGCCCAGCAGCACCTGCTGGTCGTCGGTGGCCAGCACATCGCCCAGAACCAGCATCGCGCCCGCATCGGCACGGTCCACCGTATCGCCACGCTGCCTGCGCAGGGGCGTCGTCGTGGCCACGATCTGCCCCAGTCGCCGAGACTGTGGGAGCACACCCTCAGCCCCCTCGGGGCGCTCCCGCTCGCACGCCTCGTCGCAGATGCGCACTGCGAAGTCGGTGCCACGAATGCCGATCGTCGCGTCGCCCACCCGCATCTCGAAGCTGCGCGGGTTGCGCCGGGCGATCTCGCCCGAGACCTTGCGCAGCCAGCCCTGCAGCAGGTCCACGGCCAACTCATCCTGCTGCGCATCCTCGGGGCGGTAACGAAACCCCCGAACCCGCAGTGCCGTCTCCGGCTTCAGTGCAGCGCGCGAGCCATCGTTGAAGACGAGTACGGCGAAGGCACCCTTTTGTGTGCCCACAGTCTCCCCCACCGCAACCCTTGCGCCTGTCTGAAGGACACGAGGTGCGCCACCTTCCGCCTGGGCAAACACGATGCCGACCACGGTGCGCAGCTCTGCCGCCACCTGTTGTCCCCGCGCGGGGGCCGGCAACAGCCAGGCGCAAACCAGCACCAGCGCCAGGAGCAGGCGCCAACCCGGCGCGGCCGGGCGGTTCAGCATCCGCTGCTCGGGCGCTCGCGCGTCAAGCGGTCCACCTCGCGCGTGGCTGGGTTCGAAGCCGTGGCTTCAGGTGCCGCCTCGAACTCCAGCGTGCGCACGGTGCCGCGCACCAGAGCAGGCCTGTCTTCGACGAACGGCCGTTCCGACCGCGCCTCGGCTGGGGGGGCGGGCGGGCCCATCCCGTCACCCGCTTCGCGCAACGGCTCCCCTTCTTCGATCGAATCACCCGCCTTGGTGATGACAATGGGCAACGGATCGACGGGGCCACCCGGGCTCCCCGAGGAGGTGCTCGCGGCGGCGGTCGTGGCGCTCAATTCCGCCAGGGTCGGAGGCGTCGGCAACGGCTGCGTGGGAGCCGGCGGCGGCTTGGCGGCGGACAGCACCGCGTCCACCTGATTCGTGGCCAGGGGTCGAGCTGCATACAAACCATCAGGCGTGTCCATCAGCACGGAGGACCAAGACAAATTCGCCAGAAGCGGGTCGTCGTTGATGAAGGTGGCAAATCCGCCCGTCACGCCACCGCCCGCGCGCAGGATGACGAACCGCTCCGACCCCGTAGGCGCAAAGCCTCCATGGCTGGCCAGGCGCAGCGTGCCATCCAGGCCTGCCTGGCCGGCCACGTCCAGGAAGTCGACGCTTCCGGGCTGCGTGCCGCCGATCTCGATGAGGGTGGTCGTGCCCGGGCTCAGGCTCACGTTGCCCGAGACGGCGATGGCGCCGGGCGAGTACCCCGGGGCCAGGCGCGCCGCGCCCACGGTCAGGCTGCCGCCGATGGTGCCGGACCCGGCAAGCTCGCCGCCCTCGATCGCCACGCTCGAGTCCGCTGCGACCGTGAGCGTGGGCACCGGAGCGCCTTGCGCACCCAGCGTGGTGAGGCCGGATGTCTGTCGGTAGGCACCCGCGATGTTCACCAACGCCCCCGGCTGCAGCGAGAAGCGTCCCGCATTCGTCACGGGCCCGAGGCGGCTCCTGCCGCCCACGGCCACCGACCCTCCGTCGTTGAAGAGCGCGTTCTCCAGCACTCCGTCAACGAGCGTGAGCGCCCCCCGGTTCGTGAAGGTGCCGCTGCCCACGACCGTACGGCGCGACAGGTCCCAGTTCACGCCTGCAGCCAGCACCGTCTCGGCGCGGTTGTCCAGGCGATCCACCGACAGGCCTGGAGCGGCGACGACAAAGTTGCGCGAGACGGTCAGATCCCTCAGCGACACCGCCGGGGCGGCCAGATCGAAGGTGACGGCGCCTCCAGCACCGGCCGGCAGCACGACACTGGCGACGTTGGAACCCTCGGGCCGCACGTCCCAATTGGCGGCGTCGCTCCAGTTGCCCCCGACGGTGCTGGTCCAGGTGGACTGGGGGCGCACGGTGATCGTGCCGCGCGCGGAAGCCGAGGCTGTGCCCAGGCGGTAGTTGGCCGAGTCGGCGCCTGCCAGCGTGAGCGCGGACACCGCCACGGCCTTGTCGGTGCCGGCATTCCTGTCGGCAAATGTGGCCATGGCGCGGGCGAGGTCGAGCGAGACCACGTCGCCTGCGATCAAGCCCTCCAGAGCGCCGCTTGCCACGCGGGCCGTCGTGGTCCCGTCATAGACCTTGTCGGCCACCGTCAGCGAGCCCAGGGCGACGCTCCGGGGTGTGATGGAGGCCGCAGCCTGTGCGGCGGAGCTCCCAAGCCGGTAGTTGCCCGCATCGGCGCCTGCCAGGCCCAGGCCGCTGATGCTGACAGCCTTGCCCGTGCCGGCGTTGCGATCCGAGAAAGATGCCAGGGCGGTCGAAAGCGTCACCGACACCACGTCGCCTGCCAGCACGCCTTGCAACGGCACATCCCGCACGGTCGCCGAAGCGCTCCCGTCGTAGATCTTGTCGGCCACCACCAGCGAGCCCATCGAGAGCAGGCGCGGATCGATCGAGGCCTGGGCTGTGGCGGCTGGGGTGGCGAGGGTGTAGTTCCTGGCGTCAAGGCCGCCGAGGGCGATGCCCGTGACACTGACGGTCTTGTCCGTGCCCGCGTTCTTGTCCGCAAACGCGCCCACCGCTGTGGCCACCGAGAGCTGGTCTCCGGCAACTATCCCGGTGAAGCCCGCACTGCTCGTCGTGAGCGCGGCGGCCGTCGTGCCGTCGTAGGTCTTGTTCGCTGCCGTGATCCCCGTCACCGCAGCGATCTGCGCCGGGCTGATGTTGGCCTGCGCGCTGGCCGTCGAGGTCTGGAGCGTGTAGTTCGCCGCATCCTGGCCGCCCAGCGTGATGCCGGTGATGGCGACCGTCTTGCCCGCACCGGCGT
>CAILKA010000725.1 GCA_903834645.1 uncultured beta proteobacterium | reverse complement strand
TGCCGGCTGCACACCGGCTGGGTGCCGGTTGACGACGATCCTAGCCAGCCTGGCCTGGGGAGGTCACCCCAATCTTCCCGGGTGGCGCAGCCGGCTCAGGTTCCCGGTCAACGCGATGCGAGTCCGGCCAGGCCGAATGCGCGCGCCAGCAGCGCGTACGAGCGGCGTCGCACCAGAGGGTCGTGAGCCCAGGTGTTGACGACGAGTTCGTCCAGCTGCAGTGCTGCGGCCAGCTCTGCGAGCTGCGTGGCCACTCGCTCGGGTGTGCCCACGAACGCGCGCGCACGCAGGGCCTCCACGGTTGGCATTTCGGCCGGCGTGAAACCCTCCTGCGCGATCGACGCCGGCTCTCGCAGCGGCCCTAGCACGCCGCGGTTGCGGTCCACGCGCCAGCGCTCGCGGCTCAGGGCGTGGAAGCGTGCCTCCTCGTCGGTGTCGGCCGCGAGCGCCCACACGCAGATCGTGGGCCGCGGCGCGGGGTGGCGCTGGCTCGGGCGGTACAGCGTGCGGTACAGGTGCAGCGCCTGCTCCACGCCCTGGCCATCCATGAAGAAGTAGGCGAAGGCATAGGGCAGGCCGAGGTGGCCGGCGAGCTGCGCACCGTAGTCGGAGCTGCCGAGGATCCAGAGCTCCGGGGTGCGCGCGATCGAGCCGATGTCGGCCGCTGGTGGCCGCGGGTGCGCGGCCAGGCCCAGGTGCGGCGCACCCGACACCCAGGCCTGCAGCGCGAGCACCTGCTCGGGGAAGTCCTCGGCCATGCCGGAGACGTGCGGATTCAGGGCCCGCGCGGTGCGCCGGTCGCTGCCCGGGGCGCGGCCCACGCCGAGGTCGATGCGGCCGGGCGCCAGCGCATCCAGGACCCGGAAGCACTCGGCCACCTTGTAGGCCGAGTAGTGGGGCAGCATCACGCCGGCACTGCCGATGCGGATGCGCGAGGTGCGCGCGGCAATGGCGGCCATCAGCACCTCCGGGGCGGTGCCCACGATGGTGGGCATGCCGTGGTGCTCGCTCACCCAGAAGCGGTGGTAGCCCAGCGCCTCGCAGTGCGGGGCCAGCTCGAGCGTGTCGCGCAGCGCCGCGTCTTCCCCGCGCCCGGCAGCGGCGGCAGACTGGTCGAGCACGGAGAGTTTCATGCCCTCATTCTGCCGGGATGGCAGAGCCCTCAGGGCGGGGGCGCGACCTCGAAGGTGGCCACGAGCACGCGATCGCCCGACGAGTCCAGGCGCAGCACGATCTGCTCCTCGCGTTGCCCTGATTGCCCGAAGCGCGAGTACAGGCGCACCCACAGGGTGGTGTGGGGCGCCAGGAGCTGCTGCCGGTGGCCGTAGAAGTTGGCACGCACCTCGTAGCGGCCGGGCTTGGGATGGCGCAGCACGAACTCCTCCGGCCCATACCCGGCGGTGAAGTCGCGCGACATCAGCCCGCCCTGGTAGGTGGCGGTGTTGCCGAAGAACGCCAGCTCGCCGTTGGGGTCGACCACCCACAGGTCGACGTCGGTGTCGTCGGCGTCCCAGCTCAGCACCACGCGCAGGTCCACCGGCAGGTTGCGGCGCAGGCGCGCGTCCACGCGCGAGAGGTCCAGGCCCGGGTGGCGGGCGGCCAGGGCGTTGAGCTCGTTGAGCGCGATCAGGTCGACGTCGGCAAAGCGCTGCGGCCAGGGTCGGGAGGCCGTCTCCCAGAGGGCCTCCAGGCTCTCCTGCAGGCGGCCTGCTGCTTCCAGCGCCAGGCCCAGGTCGCGCCAGGATTGAGGCTCCTCCGGCGCGATCTCGCGCACACGCTCCAGCAGCGGCAGCGCGAGCTGTGGCTGCCCGGCCTGCAGCAGCCGGTAGGCCAGCAGCCTCAGGATGCGGCGGTCCTCCAGTTGCATCTCGGCCAGGTTCGACAGCACACGTATACCGAGGTCTGTCTGGCCCGCTTCGAAGAAGGCCTCGGCGGCATCGAGGAAGAAGGCCGGGCTGGCGGCGCGAGCCGCCCGCTCGTCGAGATAGAGGGCGTAGCGCCGCGCCGGATCGGCCGCACGCAGGCGGCGGCCCCAGTCGGCTGCGGGCTGCCAGCGCTGCAGCTGGATCGTGGGAGCGGGCGCCGAGCGCAGGGCCAGCCTCTCGTCCGGATCGCTCCCGGCCGGGCCGGCAGCGGTCTCGATGTCCAGGGGTTCGTCGGAGGCCGTCACCTGCCCGATCGTCTTGAGCCGGCGCGCGGGCTCACCCTTCGGGAACCCGCGCTCCCACCACCGCTCGCGCTCCCGCCACCGCGCCGCCAGCCCGTCCAGGTGGCGGGTGCGGGTGGCGGCAGCGGCCTCGCCCGCCTGGCGCCGCTGCACCAGGAAGGCCTCTCGCATCGACCCGACCGGGGGGACGATGTCGAAGCGCAGGTGGTCCTCGAGCGTCTCCAGCACGAGCAGAGAGGTCCAGGCCGTGACGATCCCGAAGCGCGTGCCCAGCCGGGTGATTTCGCCGCGGTGGCGCGCGCGGTCGGTCTCGAGCGCCTGCACCCGCAGCGATGCCCAGCGCCGGGCGGCGAGGCCGGCCGTGCCGGCGGCCTGTGGCGGGGTCGAGGCCGGGGGGGGCTCGCCGGCGACGTCGAACGATCGGCGCACCCGCGTGCCGTCGGCGCTGCGGGCCTGCAGCTCCACGCGTGCGCGCGGCGCAGCCAGCATGCCCGTGACCTGAATCAGGCCGTCACGCATCCGGCTCGTGTCGACCTGGAGCTCTCGCGCCTGGAAGCTGTGTGCCGTCACGGTTGGCGCGGGGGGC
>CAILKA010000724.1 GCA_903834645.1 uncultured beta proteobacterium | reverse complement strand
TTGCGCCCCAGCGCCAGCAGCCGGTCGTCGAAGACGTTCCACGCGAGCCCGCCCGGCTGGGCGAGCACCTGCACGCTCGCCTCCGAGTAGCCCAGCGTCTCGTCGTGGAAGCGCTCGCCGCGCGCGTTGACCTGCACCCCGCCTTCGGCCATCAGCGCCCAGGTGATGAGTGCGCCTTGCGGCACCGCCCACGAGCCATGGCCCTGGTAGCCGCCGAGGTCGGCCAGCTGCGCCTGCAGCGCGCGGCCCCAGGCCACGGCGCTGCCGTCGTTGCCCGCGTGCCCGCCGAAGACGGCCTCGCGCATCTCGGGCAGCAGCTCGCGCACCATCTCCTGGTTGCCGCCGAAGCCGTTGCAGGCCAGCAGCAGCACGCCGCAGGCCAGGTGCTCGAGCGTGCCGTCGGGGCGCTCGTAGCCCACGCCGAGCACAGCCGGGGGCTCGGTGCCCTCGCGTACCCAGAGCTCGCGCACGAGCGCACGCGTCACGAGCATCGCGCCGGCACGCTCGGCCGCCTGCCCGAGGGCGGCCACGAGGGCCGCGCCGGTCTTCTGCGCCAGCGTGTGCATGCGCCGCACCGTGTGGCCCGGGTAGAGGAAGCCGTCGAGCAGCTCGAACGCCAGGCCGTGGCGCGCTTGCAAGGCATCGAGTGCCGGGGCGATGGCCTCGGTGTAGGCCGCCACGAGGTGCGGCGCCGCCGTGCCCTTGGCCTTGGCCTGGATGTCTGCGGCCAGGCGCTGTGCCGAGTCGTCGTGCACGCCCGAGGCGCGCTGCACCGCGGTGCCCGCAGCCGGGATGAAGCCCGAGGACAACGCCGTGGAACCCTGCGGCTGCGCGTCGCGCTCGAGCAGCACGCAGTCGATGCCCGCGTCGCGCAGCATCAGCGCGGCCGTCAGCCCGCAGGCACCCGCGCCGACGATGGCCACCGGCACCTCGGGCGTGCCCGAGGGCATCGCCGCGGCGCGCACGACCCGAGGGGCGCGCGGCGCGCCGGCCGGGCTCGCCGGGGCCGTCGTCCCGCCCGTCCTGCCCATCCCGCTCATCAGGCCGTGGGCCGGTGCAGGTACTGCCCGCGCGGCTTGCCGATCACCTGCCCACCCTCGTAGATCTTCATGCCGCGCAGGAAGGTCGTGTCCACGTGCGCGGAGAGTTCCAGCCCCTCGAAGGGCGTGTAGCCCTGGGTCGAGGGGGAGTCCTTCGCGGAGATGGTCCAGGTGCGCGCGGGGTCGACGATGGCGATGTCGGCGTCGAAGCCCACGTCGATGTCGCCCTTGTGGTTCAGGCCGTAGCGCTGCGCCGGGTTCCAGCTCGTCACGCGCGCCATGTGGTTGTAGCCCATGCCGCGACGCGTGCCTTCGCTCACGAGCGCGGGCAGCAGGTACTCGGTGCCGCCGAAGCCGCTCTTGGCCATCCAGATGTTGCCGAAGTAGTGGCGCGGGATCTTCGTCTCGTGGCGGCAGCAGGCATGGTCGGACACCACCCAGTCGAGCTCGCCCGCGAGCAGCGCATCCCACAGGTACTCCACGTCCTCGCGCGGGCGGATGGGCGGGTTGACCTTGGCGAGCTCCGCAGCCTTGGACGTGATGTCGAGCATCAGGTGGCCGATGGTGACTTCGCGGCGGAAGTCGATGTGCGGGAACACCTCGGCCATCATCAGCGCAGCCTGCACCGCCTTGCGCGAGGACAGGTGCAGCAGGTTGATGTTGGGCAGCGCCGCCTCGTTGGCGAGGTAGGCCGCGATGAAAACCGCCAGCCCCTCGGAGTGCGGCGGGCGGCTCGCGTGGTAGGCGGGCAAGCCCTTGAGCGACTTGTCGCGCTCCACGAGCTTCGTGTAGGCGGTCATGATCTCGGCCGTCTCGCAGTGCAGGCTCAGCGAGATCTGGCGCGCGCGCTCGGGGAACTGCTCGCGCGCGGCCTGGATGCCGCGCATCACGAATTCGAAGTGCGCGTAGTCGTAGCGCTCGTCCTCGCCGATCATGAGGAAGTCGCGCTGCGAGTTGCTCGCGCCGTGCAGGCCGTGCGAGCCGTAGAACATGAAGATCTTGAAGCTCGACACGCCGTGCTTGTCGATGAGCATCGGGATCTCGTCGATGTGCTGGCCGTTCATCGGCGCGAGGTGAAAGCCGTAGTCGACGTGGAAACGGTTCTTCGCGATCTTCAGCACCTCGGGGTAGAAGGACTTGTAGGGGCCGCCCTTGTTCAGGTAGTACTGGCCGGTGCGGAAGTAGTTGAGGGAGGAGGTCACGCCGCCCATGGCCGCGGCCTGGCTCTCGGTGACGGCGTCCTCGGACAGCGGCGAGTAGATGCCCGCGTGCATGTGCGCGTCCACCACGCCCGGGAAGGCCAGGCGGCCCCGGCCGTCGTAGACCTCGCGTGCGCGCGTCGGGTCGATGCCGGGCGCAACCTGCGCCACGCGCCCGTCCTTCACGGCGATGTCGGCCTCGTGTACGACGTTGCCGTGCGGCCGCACGACGCGCACCTGGCGGATCAGCAGGTCGAACTCGGGCCGGCCGGGCGCGTCGGCCTT
>CAILKA010000723.1 GCA_903834645.1 uncultured beta proteobacterium | reverse complement strand
GGGCAAAGAGGCGCGCCAGCAGCAGCCGGTTGCGCTCCCCGCCCGAGAGCGTGCGCACGGGCGAGTTCGCCCGCTCCGGGGCGAATAGGAAGTCGCCCAGGTAGCTCATCACGTGCTTGCGCGCGCTGCCGATCTCCACCCATTCGCTGCCCGGGCTGATCGTGTCGGCCAGCGTCGCCTCGAGGTCGAGCGCGGCGCGCATCTGGTCGAAGTAGGCCACCTGCAGCTTGGTGCCGCGGCGGACGCGGCCCTCGGTGGGCTCGAGCTCGCCGAGGATGAGCTTGAGCAGCGTCGTCTTGCCGCTTCCGTTGGGGCCGATCAGGCCGACCTTGTCGCCACGCAGGATGGTGGCCGACAGGCCCTGCACGAGCACGCGCTCGCCATAGCGCATGCCCACGTCCTGCAGCTCGGCGACGATGCGGCCCGGGGGCAGCCCGGTGTCCAGCGACAGGCGCACCTGCCCGAGCTGCTCACGGCGCGCGGCACGCCGCGCGCGCAGGGCCTGCAGCCGGGCCACGCGCCCCACGCTGCGGGTGCGCCGCGCCTCCACGCCCTTGCGCACCCACACCTCCTCCTGGGCGAGCAGCTTGTCGGCGCGTGCGTGGGCCAGCGCCTCGGACTCGAGTTCACGCGCCTTGGTGGCCTCGAAGGCCGTGAAGGCGCCGGGGTAGCTGCGCAGCACGCCGCGGTCGAGCTCGACGATGCGCGTGGCCACGGCATCGATGAAAGCGCGGTCGTGGGAGACGAAGACGAGACCGCCGGCCATCGGCGCGCCCGAAGTGGCGCCTGCGCCTGCAGTGAGCAGCTCCTGCAGCCACTCGATGGCGTCGATGTCCAGGTGGTTGGTGGGCTCGTCGAGCAGCAGCACATCGGGCCGGGCCACGAGCGCCTGCGCCAGCGCCACGCGCTTGCGCGTGCCGCCGGAGAGATCGTCCACCTGCGCCTGCGCGGGCAGCCGCAGCCGCTGCAGCGCCTCTTGCACGCGCTGCTCCCAGGTCCAGCCATCCAGCGCCTCGATGCGCGACTGCAGCGCGTCCAGGTCGAGTCCGGCGAGTTCCGCGGGCAGCGGGCGCGACGGGCCCTCGCCCGGGCCTGCGGCCAGCTCCTCGTAGCGCTCGCGCAGCTGGCGCACCTGCACCAGCGCCTCGGCCACGGCGTCGAAGACGCTCGCACCGGCGGCAAAGGCGGGCTCCTGCGGCACGTACACGCGCCGCAGCCCGCCCTGGAGCTGCAGCAGCCCGTCGTCCAGCCGCTCCACCCCCGCCAGCACCTTGAGCAGCGAGGACTTGCCGGTGCCGTTGCGCCCGATGAGGGCCACACGCTCACCGGGCTCGAGAGAGAGGTGCGCCCCGTCGAGCAGCGGCACGTGGCCGTAGGCGAGGTGGGCGTCGGTGATCGAGATCAGGGCCATGGCCCGATTGTCGGCGGCGCAGGCGGCCCGCCGCGCCCCTCAGCCAGCTGCTCGAGCCATATATTGCGAGGCGGCCTGGCGCCACAGCGTCTGCCCGGGCTCGCCCCAGGCGCGCTCCTCCTCGCGGCAGCTGTCCACGAGCTTGATCACATGGTCGTCGTCGCTACCCAGGGCTGCGCGTTCAAGCTCCTCCCAACTGCGCAGCACGGCGGGCGCCTGGCGCTGCAGGCGCGCGGCCACCACCGCGTGCGCGTAGGCTTGCCAGAAGGATCGCCAGGCCACGAGCGGCTCGTCCACGAAACGGGTCAGCACGCGCATCGCATGTGTCGCAGTCACCAGGTGCAACGCGGTGAAGTTGCCGCTGCCGGCCAGGGCCTGCGCGGCGGCACGCGCGAGCAGGCGCGGTGTGTCTTCGGTGACGATGAGCCGCGCGGCCACGGCGTTGACGGCACCGTCCTGCGCGGCCTGGTGCATGCGCTCGACGATGAGTCGCGCCTCCGACGGGCTGGCACGCAGGCGCCGCAGCAGGGCCACGGGGTCGGTGTGGGCGCCGCGGCCCGTGCGCGGCGCGTCAGGCAGCACACCCAGGGGCAGGTAGCGGCAGCTCCAGTAGGCCAGGCCCTCGGCCACTTCTCCAGCGTGCCCGCAGCGCACGGCACTGGCCGTGCGGATCAGGCCGTGGAAGCCAGCAGCGGCCACGCCCGGCCACAGCCACGGCAACACCTGCGCGAGCACGTCGGAGGCGCCCTCGTGCGCGATCCATTCGGCAAAGAGCGAGCGGTAGGCGGGCCAGGCCGCCCGCCGTCCCAGGGGCGCGCGCCAGGCGCTGCCCACGGGCCAGGGGCGCGCGGCAGGCGCGCCGCGCAAGCGCTTGACGTACTGCGCCTCGAAGGCCGCCAGGCGCGCGTCATCGGCGCCCAGGCGCGCCAGGCTCGACAGCGCCATCGGCAGGTGGTTGGCCAGGCCGCGACCGTACTCGCAGTCAAAGCGTGCGGCCTGGGTGAGGCGGGCGAGCAAAGCGGCGGCGGGCTCCCAGCGCAGCGCGGCGGCCGGCGCAGGAGCAGGCGCTGGGGTAGGGGTAGGGGTAGGGCCCTCTGGGCTCATTGCAGCGCCTCCTGCAGCGCATCGACGAACATGCCCGCCACATCGAATCCGCTCTGGTCCAT
>CAILKA010000722.1 GCA_903834645.1 uncultured beta proteobacterium | reverse complement strand
CTGGCCGCCAGCCCCGGTGGCCGACGCCCAGCCCCAGGCCATCGTGAGCCCGCCCACCGCGGCCCCACCCGCTCCACCGGCGGCGCCTGCCACGCAGGCCCCCTTGGCCGTGGCCGAGCCCCCTGCCGCCTCGACCTCCGCCGTGCCCTTGCGAGTGGCCCGCCCCGAGGACCGGCCAGAGGGCCTGCGCGGGCAGTCCGGTGCCGAGCGTGCCCTGGACGCCGCGCGCATCGACCTGTGGGAGCGCGTGCGATCGGGCTTTGCGGCCCCTGACCTCGACAACGAACTCGTGCGGCGCTGGGAGCGCTGGTACGCCGAGCGCCCCGAATACGTGGAGCGCATGATGGACCGGGGCGGGCGTTACCTCTTCCACATCGTCGAGGAAGTACACGAGCGCGGCCTGCCCATGGAGCTTGCCCTGCTGCCCTTCATCGAGAGCGCCTTCAACCCGGAGGCCTTGTCGCGCGCACGCGCCTCGGGCATGTGGCAGTTCATGCCGGCCACGGGCGTGCACTTCGATCTCAAGCAGAACCTCTTTCGAGACGACCGCCGCAGCGTGATCGCCTCCACCCGCGCCGCGCTGGACTACCTGCAGATGCTGCACCGGATGTTCGGCGACTGGCATCTGGCGCTGGCGGCGTACAACTGGGGCCAGGGCAACGTGCAGCGCGCCATCGCGCGCAACGAGCGCGCCCGGATCGGCACCTCCTACGCCGATCTGCGCATGCCCGACGAAACGCGCAACTACGTGCCCAAGCTGCAGGCGGTGAAGAACATCGTGATGCGACCCCAGGCCTTCGGCCTGAAGCTGCCGCCGCTGGAGAACCATCCCTTCTTCCTGACGGTGCCCATCGACCGCGACATCGACGTGGCCCTGATCCTGCAGCTGTCGGGCCTGGACGCCGAGGCCTTCCGCGCGCTCAACCCGCAGCTCAACAAGCCGGTGGTGCTGGCCGCAGCCACGCCGAACCTGCTGTTGCCCTACGACGAAGCCAACCGCTTCGTCACCGGCCTGTCGCGCCACAACGGACCGCTGTCGAGCTGGACGGCCTGGGTGGCGCCGCGCACGATGAAGCCGCAGGAAGCCGCGCGGCTCGTGCGCATGACCGAGTCCGAGCTCGTCGACGTCAACCGCATCCCGCCGCGCATGCTGGTGCGGCAGGGCTCCGCGCTGGTCGTGCGGCGCACGAGCCCGGGCGGAGCCGACGTGGCTGACCATCTGGCCGATCGAGGGCGGCTCGCGCTGGCACCGGAAGCGCCCGCTCGCAAGGCGCAGCCCGCGAAGTCGGCCCGCCGGCCGGCGGGCCAGGCGAACGCTGCCGGCACGCGCGCCAAGCGCTCGGGCCAGGCTTCCCGGCCTGCCTCCGCGCGCCCTGCTGCAAAGTCCGGCGCACCGGCGAGCGGCAAAGGCTCGGCTGCCGCAGCACCGGCCAAGAGTGGTGCCCAGCCCAGTACGGGTGAGCGCAAGGCGCCGGCCAAGGCTGCACCCTGAGCGTCTCCTGAGCGTCTCCTGAGCTGCTCCTGGCAAGGCGCAGCGCCTGCCTGGCAGCCCCCCAAGCCGGGCGGGCTGCCGGTGCGTCAGATGAGCGCGAGCACGAAAAGCGCGATGCACACCCCGATGCCGAGCATCCAGACGATCGAACGCGCAGCGGCCCGGTCGGTCACGTAGAGCGCGATGTAGAGCACGCGCAGCCCGACGAACGCCAGCGCCAGGGCATTCACCGTGGCGGCTGCCACGCCCGAGAGCTGCGCCACGAGCACGCCCGCGATGAAGAGCGGCAGCGCCTCGAAGCTGTTGGCCTGAGCGGCGTTGGCGCGCGCGCGGTAGCCCTGCTGGCCTGCGAGCCAGGCCCGCGGATCGCGGTTGTCGTAGCCGCCCTGGCTGCGCGGGCGGCCAAAGCTGCCCGACTTGGCGATGCCCGCGCACACGATGGGCAGCAGGCAGGCCACGAGGATGCACAGGTAGGCCAGCTTCATCGATTCATCTCCTGTCCACAAAGGCGTGGGCGATCGTGCCCGGATCCACGAATTCGAGGTCGCTGCCCACCGGCACGCCACGGGCGAGCCGTGTGACGCGCACCGCCTGGCGCGGGCGCAACAACTGGGCGATGGCCTGCGCGGTGGCCTCGCCCTCGGCCGTGAAGCCGGTGGCCACGATCACCTCCTGCACGGTACCGTCGGCCGCCCGCTCGAGCAAAGGGGCGAGCCCGATGCCCTCCGGCCCGACGCCGTCGAGCGGGCTGAGCCGCCCCATCAGCACGAAGTACAGCCCGCGGTAACTGCCGGTGCGCTCGAAGGCGGCCTGGTCGGCTGGCGTCTCCACCACGCACAGCAGCCGCGCATCGCGCGAGGGGTCGCTGCAGGTGGCACACACGCTCGCCTGGGTGAAGGTGTGGCAGAGTGCGCAGTGCCCCAACTTCTGGTCGGCCGCGAGCAGTGCCGCCGCCAGCTGCCGGGCGCCGGATCGGTCGTGCTGCAGCAAGTGCCAGGCCATGCGCTGCGCCGACTTCTGCCCGACGCCGGGCAGGCGCCGCAGCGACTCCACGAGCGCCTCGAGCGCCGGCTCGATGGCCATGTGCGTGCCCGTCTCAGAAGGGCAGCTTCATGCCCGGCGGAAGCGGCAGCCCCGCGGTCAGGCGAGACATCTTCTCGGCGCTGACCTCCTCGGCGCGGCGCACGCCGTCGTTGAAAGCGGCGGCCACCAGGTCCTCGAGCATCTCGCGGTCTTCGGCGAGCAGGCTCGGGTCGATCGCCACGCGCTTGACATCGTGCTTGCAGGTCATCGTGATCTTCACGAGCCCGGCTCCGGACTGTCCTTCGACCTCCAGGAGCGCGAGTTCGTCCTGCGCGCGCTTGAGGTTGTCCTGCATCGCCTGGGCCTGCTTCATCAGGCCGGCCAGTTGGCCCTTCATCATGGTGGAGTGTCCTCGTGTGGTGATCGAAAGGGGTACGGCCGTGCCGGCCTCAGGCCGGACGGATGGAGCCGGGCACGATGCGCGCGCCCGGGAACTGGGCCAGCAACTCGCGCACAGCCGGATCTTCCTGGATCGCCTGCTCGGCAGCCTGCTGCCGCCGCACGCGTTCGGCCGCTTCGCGGCGCGCCGGCGAGTCGGCAGCGGGCCCCGGCACCACGCGCAGCAGCAAGGGCGTGGCGAGCTCCTGCGCGATGGCCTCGCGCAGCTTGTCGGCCAGCGCCTCGCCACGCAGTGGCTCGTGCTCCACCTCGAGCGTCCAGGCCGGTGCGCCCTCGCCCGGCGCGGGCGCGGACGCCGCCACGAGCGCGCCTTGCAGCGCGAGCTCGCGTGTCAGCCCGCTCACGCGGCTGCCCGCCACGAGGCGCGTGACCAGCTGCTGCCAGCGGTCACCCAGCGAGGGGTCGATCCCGGGCGCCTCGGCCGAGGCGGCGCCAGCTGGGGCGGCAACGCCCGTGGAAACGGGAGCACCAGCCGCTGTGGAAGCGGAAGCGGAAGCAGCGACCTGGGGGGCAACCTTCGGGGCAACCTGCGGGGCAACCTGGGTAGCAACCTGCGTGGCAACGGGCGTGGCCGTGGGCACACGCGCCGCAGCAGGAGCTGCCACGGGTGACGGCACCGCCACCGCGAGGGCCGGCGGCGGGCTCACGCGCAGCGCGGCTGCGGCACTGCGACCGCTCGGTGCCGTGGCCGGTGCAGGCTCGACGAAGGCATGAAAGCGCAGCAGCGTCATCACGAGGCCCGCGTATTCATCGGGCATCAGGGGCAGTTCCTGGCGGCCGTGCAGCACGATGCTGTAGAGCAGCTGGGTCTCGTCGGGCGCCAGCTGGGAGGCCAGCTCGCGCGCAGCGGCCAGCTCGGCATCGTCTGCGGACAGCGAGCCCGGCACCGCCTGCTCCACAGCCATCTGCTGCAGCAGCACGGCCATCTGCTCGAGCGCCGAGGAAACAGACTGACCTGACTCGCGCAGCATCTGCACCGCCTGCAAGGCCGTGGCCGGCTCGCGCGCCGCCAGCGCCTGCACCAGAGTGCGGGCGACGCTGCCGTCCACCGCGCCGAGCATGGTGCGCACGGCGCCTTCCTCGAGCCGCCCGGCCCCATAGGCGATGGCCTGGTCAGCCAGCGAGAGAGCATCGCGCATCGAGCCGCGCGCGGCCCGGCCGAGCAGCCGCAGCGATCCTTCGTCGTGCGCCACCTGCTCGGCCTGCAGCACCTGCGCAAGGTGGTCACGCACCACCTCGGGTGAAAGCGGCCGCAGGTTGAATTGCAGGCAGCGGCTGAGCACGGTGGGCAGCATCTTCTCGGGGTCGGTCGTGGCGAGCACGAACTTCAGGTACTCGGGCGGCTCCTCGAGCGTCTTGAGCAAGGCGTTGAAGGCATCCTTGGTGAGCTGGTGCGCCTCATCGATCATGAAGACCTTGAAGCGCCCGACGCTGGGCTTGTAGGCGGCGCGCTCGATGAGATCGCGCACCTCGTCGATGCTGCGGTTGGAGGCGGCGTCGAGCTCGATGTAGTCGATGTAGCGGTCGGCGTCGATCTGCGTGCACGCGCTGCACACCCCGCACGGCTCGGCCGTGATGCCGCCCTGCCCGTCCGCGCCCGTGCAGTTCAGGCTCTTGGCGAGGATGCGCGAGACGGTGGTCTTGCCGATGCCGCGGGTGCCGGTGAAAAGGTAGGCATGGTGCAGCCGCCCGCTTCGCAGCGCGTTGCCCAGCGCCCTCACGACATGCTCCTGCCCGGCCATCTGGGCGAAATTGCGCGGGCGGTACTTGCGGGCCAGGACGAGGGTGCTCACATCGGCCATTCTACGAGCCGGATAATGTCTGCATGGATGCCGACGGACCCACACCGCTGACCTACGAACAGGCTGGCGTCGACTATGCGCGCATAGACCCGCTCAAGGTCGCGGCACAGCGCGCCGCCGCGGCCACCGCATCGCAGCTTGCTGCGCACGGCCTGCACGAGGTGGAAGCCTCGCGCGGCGAATCGGCCTACGTGGTGGACCTCGGCCCCTTCTACCTGGCCAGCATCGTCGAGTGCCTGGGCAGCAAGGCGCTGGTGGCCGACGAGATGCACCGCCTCACCGGCCGCTCCTACTACGACGCGATCGCGCAGGACACGATCGCGATGGCCGCGAACGACCTCGTCACCGTGGGCGCTACACCACTGGTCGTGCAAGCCTACTGGGCCGCGGGCGGCAGCCAGTGGTTCGATGATCCCGAGCGCGCACAGGCCCTGGTGCGCGGCTGGCAGGCTGCCTGCGAGCGGTGCGGCGTGGCATGGGGAGGCGGCGAGACTCCAGCACTTGCGGGCATCGTCGAGCCTGGGCGCATCGACCTCGCCGCCAGCTGCGTGGGCCTTGTGAACCCCAAGAGCCGCCTCACGCTGGGCGACGCCCTCGGCCCGGGCGATGCGATCGTGCTGCTGGGCTCCAGCGGCATCCACGCCAATGGGCTGAGCCTGGCGCGCAAGCTCGTGGAACGACTGCCGGGAGGCTGGCTGACCGAGGTCGAGCCGGGCCTGAGCTACGGAGCGGCCCTGCTCGCGCCTACCCTGCTGTACCCGCCCGTCACCGAAGCCCTGCACCGTGCGGGCGTTCGCGTGCACTACAGCGTCAATGTCACCGGCCATGGCTGGCGCAAGCTGCTGCGCCACCCGAGCGCGCACACGTACCGCATCCACATGGTCCCGCCGGTACCGGCCGTGCTGGGCTTCATCCAGCGCCACGCCGCTCTCGACGACGAGGAAGCCTACGGCACGCTCAACATGGGCGCAGGCTTTGCCCTCTTCGTGCCCGCGGGCGATGCCGCGCGCGCCGTGCAGGCAGCCCACGATGCCGGGGTTCCCGCTTGGATCGCCGGGGCCGTGGAGGCCGGGCCCAAGCAACTCGTGATCGAGCCGCTGGGCCTGACTTTCGGGGGCGATGCGCTGGCGCTGCGCTGAGACGCTCACCTGCGCCTACAATCTGCCGCGACGGGCCTCCCCGCATGGAAGCGCGCCCAACCGGGTCAGGTGGGGAACCAAGCAGCCCTAAGCGTGGCAACCAGTGCCGGGGTCAGGCTCGTCACCTACAGCCCCGGCCTTACCCCGCCGGAAGACGCGGAAAGAACCCTTCATGAGCAGCGACTCCATCAAGCACGTCACGGACGCCTCCTTCGAGAACGATGTCCTGCAGTCCGGCAAGCCGGTCCTCGTGGACTACTGGGCCGAGTGGTGCGGCCCCTGCAAGATGATCGCGCCCATCCTCGCTGAAGTCGCACAAGACTACGGCGATCGGCTCCAGGTGGCGAAGATGAACGTCGACGAGAACTCGCAGGTGCCGGGCAAGCTGGGCATTCGCGGCATCCCCACGCTGATGCTCTTCAAGGATGGCGAACTCGTGGCCACGAAAGTCGGGGCCCTGCC
Organism: uncultured beta proteobacterium; assembly: GCA_903834645.1. Taxonomy (GTDB): domain Bacteria; phylum Pseudomonadota; class Gammaproteobacteria; order Burkholderiales; family Burkholderiaceae_C; genus Rubrivivax. The sequence continues at coordinate 694 of CAILKA010000722.1, read as the reverse complement.
CAAGGCGCAGTTGACGGCCTTCATCGACAGCCACCTATAATCCCCCATCGACCCCAGGGTTGGCCGGCTTTCTTCGCCTGCCGCCCTCCGGGCGTGTCGCCGGATCTGCCGGGGCTCCCGCCCCGCCACCCGCGACGGACCAGGCGGCACGAGCCGCCTAACGAGAGGTCCGGCCCTCCCGCGCTTTCTGTCCCGCTTCGGGCGCCTGCACAGGCGTCCCGCCCATGCGCCCTGATCGCACCTGAAACCCAGGGTCCGGCCCCCACCGCGAGGGACTCCCACGATGCACCTTTCAGAACTCAAGGCCCAGCACGTATCCGAGCTCATCAAGATGGGCGAGGAGCTCGAGATCGAGAACGTCAGCCGCCTGCGCAAGCAGGAGCTGATGTTCGCGATCATGAAGAAGCGCGCCAAGGCCGGCGAGCAGGTCTTCGGAGACGGCGTGCTCGAGGTGCTGCCCGACGGCTTCGGCTTCCTGCGCTCGCCCGACACGAGCTACATGGCGAGCACCGACGACATCTACCTCTCGCCCAGCCAGGTGCGGCGCTTCAACCTGCACACCGGCGACATGGTCGAGGGCGAAGTGCGCGTGCCCAAGGATGGCGAGCGCTACTTCGCGCTCGTCAAGGTGGACCGTGTCAACGGCCTCACCCCGGAGGAGAACAAGCACAAGATCATGTTCGAGAACCTGACG
>CAILKA010000721.1 GCA_903834645.1 uncultured beta proteobacterium | reverse complement strand
CCGACGTTGTCGCCCACGTTGTCGGCGATCACGGCCGGGTTGCGCGGGTCGTCCTCGGGGATGCCCGCCTCGACCTTGCCGACCAGATCCGCGCCCACATCCGCACCATTGGTGAAGATGCCGCCGCCCAGTCGCGCAAAGATGGAGATGAGCGAAGAGCCGAAGGCCAGGCCCAGCAGGGGCTTGAGGGTGGAGGAGTCCGGCTTCGCCAAGCCGCCGATCATCAGGAAGAAGATGCCGACGCCCAGCAGGCCCAGGCCCACCACCAGCATGCCGGTGATGGCGCCGCCCTTGAAGGCGACATCCAGGGCCGGCCCGATGCCGCGGGTGGCGGCCTGTGCCGTGCGCACGTTGGCACGCACCGATACGTTCATGCCGATGAAGCCGCAGGCGCCCGAAAGCACCGCGCCGATCACGAAGCCCACCGCCGTCATGGTGCCCAGGCCCGGGGTGATGAAGATCAACACCGCCAGGATCACACCGACGATGCCGATGGTCTTGTACTGGCGTGCCAGGTAGGCGGCAGCGCCTTGTTGGATGGCTCCCGCGATTTCCTGCATGCGCGCGTTGCCGGCGTCCTGCGAAAGTATCCAGCTCCGCTGGACGAAGCCATAGATCACGGCCAGCAGGCCGCATCCGAGCGCCAGGTAAAGCGCCATCGATGTGGACATCGACTTTCTCCTTGTGGTGGTTGTAACGTTCCTCGCAACGCCGGCGATGCTAAGGGAAGCGCACGACGCCTCGCCAAGGGCTTTTCTAGGGGAATGTCCGAACGGTGCGCGGGCTGAGGTTGGGGCTCGTGCGATGCGCCTGGCCCCAGGCGCATCGCCGGGGCGCACGCAGGAGCGGCCCGTCGCGCCGTAGAATGCGGGACAACCCTGATTTCTCGCGGCCCCCGCTGCCTGCTGCCATGAGCCTGCACAACGTCACCCCCGGCGCCAAGGTGCCCGAGGAATTCAACGTGATCATCGAGATCCCGATGAACGCCGACCCGATCAAGTACGAGGTGGATGAGGAGTCGGGCGCGCTCTTCGTGGACCGCTTCATGGCCACCTCGATGCACTACCCCTGCAACTACGGCTACATCCCGCAGACGCTGGCGGACGACGGGGATCCGGTGGACGTCCTCGTGATCACGCCCGTGCCGCTGATACCAGGCGTGGTTGTCACGTGCCGGCCCCTGGGCGTGCTCAAGATGGACGACGAGGCGGGCGGGGACAACAAGCTGCTGGCCGTGCCCACCGACAAGATCCTGTCGATCTACACGCAGTGGAAGAAGCCCGAAGACCTGAACCCGATGCGTCTGAAGACGATCCAGCACTTCTTCGAGCACTACAAGGATCTCGAGCCGGGCAAGTGGGTCAAGGTGCTGGGCTGGGAAGGCCCGGACAGTGCCAAGGCCGAGGTCACCAACGGCATGGCGGCCTGGGCGGCGCGTCACGCCGCGCCGCTCAATCCTTGAACGGGTTGCGTTCGCGAAGCTCGTCGACGTAGGCCTGCACGCCCGCGCCTTCGCGCGCGAGAAAGTCCGCCACTGCGTCTGCGAAGCGCGGGTCGCGCAGCCAGTGCGCCGATTGCGTGCGCACCGGCAACAGCCCGCGTGCCATCTTGTGCTCCCCCTGGGCGCCGCCCTCGAAGCGGCGAAAACCTTGCGCCAGGCACCACTGCAGCGGCTGGTAGTAGCACGCCTCGAAGTGCAGGCAGGGCACCTGTTCGATGCAGCCCCAGTAACGGCCGAAGGCTACGCCCGCCAGGCGGTCGATGGCTACCAGGGACGCGCCGATCGGGCGCCCGCTGCGCCGCGCCACGAACATCAGCCAAAGGCCCGGCAGCGTCTGCGCCGTCTCGCGGAAGAAGGCTCGGCTCAGGTACGGGCTCGAGCCGTGTGCCTCGTAGGTGCGCACGTAGCAGGCATGGAAGAAGTCCCACAGCGTCTCGTCGATCTGCCCGCCCTCGTGCACCGTGAAGTCGATGCCAGCCTCGCGCACCCGGCGCCGCTCCTGGGCAATGTTCTTGCGCTTGTGTCGCTGCATCCGCGCAAGCAGGGCATCGAAGTCAGGGCAGGGCTCGCACGGGTCGGCTTGCCAGTGGAACTGCACGCCCTCGCGGATCATCCAGCCCGCCTCGGCGAGCGCCTGGCCATCCTGGGCATCCACGAAGAGGAGGTGGGCGGAGGAGAGGCCGGTCTCGTCGGCCATGGCTCGCAGCGCCTGCGCGAGCGCCAGGCGCGCCTCGTCGTTGTCGGCCAGCAGCCGGGCGCCCGGAACGGGCGTGAAGGGGCTTGCGCCGAGCAGCTTCGGGTAGTAGCGCAGACCGTGCCGCCGGTAGGCGTCGGCCCAGGCCCAGTCGAACACGTACTCGCCGTAGGAGTGCGTCTTCAGGT
>CAILKA010000720.1 GCA_903834645.1 uncultured beta proteobacterium | reverse complement strand
GTCCGCCTTGGCGAACGACCAGAGGCGGCACATCTCGCGGATGACGTGATCGGGAGAGCTCGGATCGAGTGAGATGTTCGGCAACAGCGGCGGCATGCCGCCGTCCACCTCCACACCCGACTTCAGGGCCCAGGTGCCGCAGGCGTTGGGGTTGGCGGCGAGCACGGCCGCGTAGTCGAACACGCTGCCGTCCGGCAGCCGGATGACGGCGGACGAGCCCATGAAGGGGTTGCAGGGGTACTCGTCGCGCAGCGCGAGCGCGAGCTTGACCTGGCTGGCCAGCGGGCCTGGCGCATCCGGCAGGGGGAATCCGATGGCTTCGAAGGTGGCGGCCGGGGTGCGGTACAGGAGGATGGATGCCCGATCCCCGACCGGCCCGTAGCCCGTGTGGTAGCCGCCTTGCGGCATGAAGAGCACGCCGTTCTTGACGATGAGCCGGATCGTGGACTTGCGCATCTGATTTCCTGTCACTGTGCCTCGGCGGTACCTCTTGGCAGCGAGCCGGAGCCTGCTCGGGTTCCGTGCGGGATCACACGTTCACGTACACGAACTTGTCGTTGCTCAGGTGTTGCTCGCCGTCCCAGCGGTAGGCGGTGAGCGGGCCATGGTGCGCGCCACCCCAGTCAAGCACGGCGACCTTCGCGTTCTCGGCGGCGACCGGTCCGCTGAACCAGTAGTGCCCCAGGAAGATCGGCGATCCCTCGACAGGCTTCAGGCCCTCCGCAAAGAGCTCCTCGATGGTCAGGTCCGGCAGGATCGACGTGTCGCCGCCCGGAACGATCGCGATGTCGCGCAGATGCGTGGCCTCGTGCCGCCAGATCGCCAGGCGCGCGTTGTCGTGCTTGTTCCCCTCCTTGTCGGTGACAAAGTGGCCTTCTGGCAGCTTGTGCTCGTAGCCGGTGGTGACGATCTTGCGGGCACGCTTCAGCGGGCTCTTGCGTACGTGTGACTCGACCAGGAACTCGTCGGTCAACCGCCCGCTCGCATCCCGGTGCGCCGGGTCATCGAGCAGCGCGGCGCACTCCGCATCCCACCACGCGTGCGCCACCCGGATGCCGCCGAGGTCGAGGTGCAGGGGCAGGGTGCGGAACCACTCCACCCACTCGGTGTGAAGGTCGGAGCCTTCGCCTACCTGGGCAAGGAAGGCAGCGTGCTGGCGGCGGTTCTGGGCGCACTTGGGGCTCTCGCCCTTGTTCACGCGCAGGCGCTCGCCGGGGTTGTTCGGGTCTTCGCTGACGTAGGCGATCGCGTTGAACTCGTGGTTGCCGAGCACCACGTGCGCGTGGCCGGCGTCGATCATCCGGCGCACGTACTGGAGGAGCTTCACCTGCTCCGGGCCGCGATCGATCAGGTCGCCGACGAAGACCGCCTGGCGGCCGGCGGGCGGGACGAAGGTGTCGCCGGTGTGGCGGTAGCCGAGCTCGCGCATCAGGAGCTGGAACTTGTCGAACCGGCCGTGGATGTCGCCGATGACGTCGTAGGCGGTGTTCATCTCTTCTCCCCTCTTAGTAGTGCAACGCAACGAAGTAAGTATCCTATACTTCGTCGAACTCTGCAACTATCTTGTGAAGCCCGTGCCGTCACCCCAGGAATCGCCCGCGCCGCCCCGGCACCCGATGCCCTTCACGCGGCTGGAGCTGTGCGTCTTCAGCCTCGTGGAAGGTGAGCTCCAGGTGCTGCTGGCCCGCCGGGCCGGTGAGCCCTACCAGGGCCGCTGGGCGCTACCGGGCGGGGTGCTGCGCATCGATCTGGACGCAGACCTCGATGCCGCCGCGCAGCGCGTGGCGCGCGAGCGGCTGGGCACTGGCCTGCCAAGTGCGAGCCTGCAAACCGCGGTGGGCGGCAAGGACCGTGACCCGCGCGCCCCCTGGGCGCTGAGCGTGGTCTACCGCAGCGCAGTACTCGCCGGGCAGGTGCCGGTGACGCCTGGCAAGCGCGTGAGCGAACTGCGCTGGACGCCCGCCCCGCAGGCTGCCGCCGACCGTCGCCTGGCCTTCGACCACGCGCGCATCGTGGCGCAGGCGCTCGAGTCGCTGCGCGCCGAGGTGAGCGAGCTGCGCTTTGCCCCCGGGCTGCTGGAGGAGCCCTTCACGCTCGGGGAGCTGCAGGCCGCCTCCGAGGCCGTGCTCGGGCGGGCGCTGGACAAGTCGAGCTTCAGGAGAAAGATCGACGTGGCTGCCGTCGTGGAGCCGGTGGAGGGGGCCATGCGCACGGGCGCCTTCCGGCCGGCGCAGCTCTTTCGCCTGGCCTGAATGACTCTGCTCACTGGGTCTGGGTGCGTGGTTGCAGGCCAGTGGTGTTTGAGACAAAATACACACATCGCCGTACACACATGGGATGCGACGTGGATACGCTTACCACCAGAGTCTTCAACAACGGCAACAGCCAGGCGGTACGCATTCCCGCGGAGTTCCGGCTCGACACTGACCGTGTGAGCATTTCGCGTAACGAGTCGGGTGATCTGGTGATCCATCCCTTGCGGGCTGAACGTGGCGCGGCGCTGCTCGATGCCCTGCGCGCCGTGGGCGAGGCGGACGTTGCCTTCGTCGCAGCGCTGGAGGCTGAACAAGCCCGCCAACAGCCCCTGCAGGAGCGCGAGGCACTGTGATCTACGTGCTGGACACCAACATCCTGATCTACCTGATCAAGAACCAGCCACCCGTCATCGCACAGCGGGTCGATGCGCTTCCTGAGGATGCCCGGCTGTGCATGTCCTTCGTCACTTGGGCCGAGTTGCTCAAAGGTGCCGAGCGCAGCACGAGGAAGCCTGAAGTCCTTCGCCGACTGCAAGCCCTGGCCCGACAGGTGGCGGTGCTGTACCCGGCAGGCCCCGCCATCTGCGAGCACTACGCCGAACAATTCACGCGCCTGAAGGACGCAGGCACGCCCATTGGCGCGAACGATCTATGGATTGCCTGCCATGCGCTCGCCGAGGGCGGGACGCTGGTGACGCACAACACCAGCGAGTTCCAGCGCGTCGCGGGACTGAAGGTGGAAGACTGGGTCGCTTCGGCCTGACCGTCGTGGCTGCTGCACCGGTGCAGCCATCGGAGCCGTATTGACAACCTGGATGTGGCGCTACAGCTACTTCCCCACATTCCTCCTCAAGGGGCGACGATCTCCAGCAGCTCGGTTCCCGCCTCGTCCCCGACGGCGAACCGGCGGTAGCGGTAGTGACGCTCCTCCCACTTCCGGTCAGGGGTTTGGGACGGCGGTGACCTCGCTGCCCTGGGTCGACTCAGGTGATCGGGGTGCCACGACTGGCTCCTTCGCCTTCTCGGGGGTGCTGGCCTCGTCAGCCGGAGGATCGGCCGTCAATCCTTCGATCGCCGCCCGCGGGTCTCCTTCGTCTTCGGCCAGCATCGATGCTGCGGGGTTGCTGGGGGCCGCATCGGACGGAGGGGAGGTGGCCAGCGCAGGCGGCCGCACGGTCGAGGCAGCGACGAACTCCGCCTCCCTCGGTGCACGTTGGTTGTAGGCAAAGGCCCCGAATGCCAGCCCCACCACGAGCAGGGCGCTGCCTACCGACGCGGCAATGAGGCCGCCAATCAGGTTGAAGAGCACGCGCAGCAAGCCGCCCAGGAAGTACAGGGCGCAGGCCAACAGGATCAGGGCAAGGAGTGCCTGCATCGAGTGGTCGAGGGTGAACGAAGTGCGTCGAGGTGATGCGTCGCGTGCTTGCCGTCAGGATTGGTGTTTCGATCTCACCTTGGGCTACTCCGGAGAAGCATCCCACCCGACTGGCTCAGAAAGTGACCTGGATGCGCGCACAGCCTTGGTACGACCAGTCACGTGAAGGGCCTCGCGAAGGGCCTCGCCAATGGCCCTGTGCAGCACCGCCAACTCCTCCCGGGACAGGTGCGCCTGGAAGCGCACCTGTTGCTCGGGGTTGCGGGCGATGGGCACGAAGGAGACGAACTTGAGGTGGTGCCCGTAGGGGCCCGCCTCGATGGACACCGAGAGCTCGTAGGCCGGGCCCTGGTGGATCAGCGTCGTGGACATGTCAAACACTCCTCTTTAGCCACTTCGGCAGGACGCCGGGGGTGGCAATCCGGATCAACTCCCCCCGGTCCGTTGCCAGGCCCGACTCGTCGG
>CAILKA010000719.1 GCA_903834645.1 uncultured beta proteobacterium | reverse complement strand
CTACCGCGCCTACTACCCCACGCGCGAGACGCTACAAGAGACGCTCGTGCGGGTGGTGGACAACTTCCAGCTCGAGTGCCCCTTCGAGAACCTGCCGCGCGACATCGGCGCCGTCGTCGAGGCGATGCAGCGCGCGCTGGGCCTGCCGCTGGCGCAGTGGAAGCTGCGCACGAACTTCCAGATCCAGGTGCTGTCCTCGCTGTTCTACCGCAACAAGGGCGCGTATCTGGTGGGCAAGGTGATCAACGGCTACACCGAGCTGCCGATGTGCCTGCCCATCCTGCACAACGGGCAAGGCCAGCTCGTGATCGACGCGGCGCTGCTGAGCGAGGACGAGCTGCTGATGGTCTTCAGCTTCGCGCGTGCCTACTTCATGGTCGACATGGAGGTGCCCAGCGCCTACGTACAGTTCCTGCGCAGCCTCATGCCGCGCAAGCCGCGCGCGGAGCTGTACAGCGCGCTGGGTCTGCAGAAGCACGGCAAGAACCTCTTCTACCGCGACTTCCTCGCGCATCTGCGCCTGTCCAGCGACCCCTTTCGCATCGCCCCGGGCATCAAGGGCATGGTGATGCTGGTCTTCGACCTGCCCTCCTTCCCCTACGTGTTCAAGGTGATCAAGGACTTCTATCCCCCGCAGAAGGACACCACGCGCGAGCAGATCCAGGGCAAGTACCTGCTCGTCAAGCAGCACGACCGGGTGGGGCGCATGGCCGACACGCTCGAGTACAGCAACGTGGCCTTCCCGCGCCACCGCTTCGGGGAGGAGCTGCTGGCCGAGCTGCGCCACTTCTGCCCGAGCATGGTGGAGGAGGACGGCGACATGCTCGTGATCCGCCACCTGTACATCGAGCGCCGCATGATCCCGCTCAACATCCACCTGCAGGACGCGACGCAATCTGGCGACAGCGATCAGATGGCGCGCGCGGTGGTGGAGTACGGCAACGCGATCAAGGATCTCGTGGCGGCCAACATCTTCCCGGGCGACATGCTGTGGAAGAACTTCGGCGTCACGCGCCATGGCAAGGTGGTGTTCTACGACTACGACGAGATCGAGTACGTCACGGACTGCAGCTTCCGCCGCGTGCCGCCCCCGCGAGACGAGGACGACGAGCTCTCCGGGGAGATCTGGTACGCGGTAGGTCCCAAGGATGTGTTTCCGGAAACTTTCGGCCCCTTCCTGCTGGGCAACCCGGCGGTGCGCGAGGTGTTCATGAAGCACCACGGCGATCTGCTGGACGCCGCCTACTGGCAGGGCCACCAGGCGCGCATCCGCGCCGGCCACGTGCACGATGTGTTTCCCTACGAGCCGGCGCGCCGGTTCGCTCACCGCCGGGCCTCGGCGGTCGAGGCGGGGTGATGAGCAGCTGGCGCGAGGCGCTGGAGGTGGCGAGCTTTGCCGTGACGGTGTTCGCGCTGCCGTTTGCGGTGTGGGTCTTCGCCGTCGAGCAGCGCAAGGAGCGTGAGAACGAGGAGGAGGAGGCTTTCCAGCTGCTCTCGGATGCCTACAACGACTTCCTCAAGGTCGTGCTCGCCCATGCCGACCTCCAACTGCGGAGCTCCGCCGCGCTGCCCGACCCGACCCCCGAGCAGCGCGAGCGCATGCTCGTGATCTTCGACATGCTGATCGCGCTCTTCGAGCGCGCCTACCTGGTGGCCCACAAGCCGCAGATGAACCCCACCGAGCAGCGGCGCTGGAACTCGTGGGACGATTACATGCGCGAGTGGTGCCGGCGGGAGGATTTCCACAACGCGCTGCCGCTGCTGCTGCGCGGCGAGGACCCCGAGTTCCAGGCCTATATCCGCCGTGTGGCTCAGGAGGAGCATGGTGCGCTCCTGTCGACGCTCGACTGAGCCTGGCCGCCGCTCTCGCTTCACGCCCCGACACCTTGAGGAGCTACACCCATGAACCCTGATCCGATCGTCATCGTCTCGGCCGTGCGCACGCCCATCGGGGGCATGCTCGGTGACTTCGCCGGCCAGGCCGCCTGGGAGCTCGGTGGCGTGGCCATCCGTGCCGCCGTGGAGCGCGCGGGCGTGCCCGCCGAGCGCATCGACGAGGTGCTGATGGGTTGCTGCCTGATGGCGGGCCAGGGCCAGGCGCCGGCGCGCCAGGCGATGCGCCGCGCGGGGCTGCCGGATTCGGCGGGCGCCGTGACACTGTCCAAGATGTGCGGCTCGGGCATGCGCGCGATGATGTTTGGCCACGACATGCTGGCCGCCGGCAGCGCCGACGTTGTGGTGGCCGGTGGCATGGAGAGCATGACCAACGCCCCCCACCTGATGTTCGCGCGCAAGGGCGTGCGCTACGGCGCCGCCACGATGTTCGACCACATGGCGATGGACGGGCTGGAGGACGCCTACGAGCGCGGCAAGGCCATGGGTGTGTTCGCCGAGAGCTGCGCGGCGAAGTACGCCTTCACGCGCGAGGCTCAGGATGCCTTTGCCATCGCGTCCACGACGCGTGCCAAGGCAGCCAACGAGGACGGCGGCTTCGACTGGGAGATCGCGCCGGTGACGCTGCCGGGCAAGGGCGGCGAGGTGACGATCCGCCACGACGAGCAGCCCTTCAAGGCCCGGCTCGACAAGATTCCCTCGCTCAAGCCGGCCTTCAAGAAGGACGGCACGATCACGGCGGCGAACGCCTCGAGCATTTCCGACGGCGCAGCCGCCCTCGTGCTGGTGCGCCAGAGCACGGCGTCGCAGTGGGGCCTGACGCCGGTGGCGCGCATCGTGAGCCACGCCGTGCACGCCCAGGCCCCCGAGTGGTTCTCCACGGCCCCAGCCGGCGCCATCGAGAAGGCGCTGAGGAAGTCGGGCTGGGGCGTGGGCGACG
>CAILKA010000718.1 GCA_903834645.1 uncultured beta proteobacterium | reverse complement strand
CGCCGGTAGCGCGCATCGCGCTGGCCGATGGAGATGGTGAGCTGCAGCCAGGTGCCGCGCGGGCGGGTCGGCGTGGCCACGCTCGTCCGCGCCCCCGGCGCGGCTCCACCGCTCAACCCGTGGCCGATGCCGCGCCAGCTGATCGTGGCCCGGGGCGGTCCGCCGATGTTGTGCAGCAGGCCGGGCGAGGGTTCGGTGCGTTGGCACGCCGCGAAGGCCGTGGCCCTCATGCTGCCGCTCCCGCCAGGGCGGGGGTCACCGCGCCAGTCCTCGCGCCCAAACCAGGTCCGGCTGAGGCACCGACAGCGGTGGGGCCGAAGAGCTCTCGCCGCGTGGCGCGGTAGCGCTCGAGCACCACGTCCACGTCGGCCTCGACCTGCAGCCGCCCCGCTGCGAAGAGAGCCGCAAGCAGGTTGCCCTGGAGCTCGGCCGACTGGGCTGCCCCCGCGTCCTCCGAGGCAGCCAGCGCCCCGAGCCGCTGCTGCAGGTGCTTCCACGTGCGGTGGCGCTGCCCGTTGGGGCTCACCTGCTCGTGGATCTCCTGCACGCACAGCACTTCGCGCACCGTCTCGGCCACGGCGTCCGCCGCCACCACCGAAAGCCGCGTGAGGGCGTCGCCGAAGAGCCACTCCGCCAGCGCGTGCCGTCGCCCGTCGGGGCAGGAGGCCAGCGCATCGGTGACGATGGTGGTGAGCTCGCCGTCGGGCAGCCCGGTGGCCGCAAGAGCCAGCTTCACGCGAGCCACGGGGTCGCGCTCGGCCAGGATGCGTGCCATCGGGTCTTCCGCGCGCGCTGCCGCCTGGCGCCAGGCCTCGCGGTGGCAGGCCAGGAGCTTGGCGTCTTCCAGCCGGCCGCCTGCCGCCGCGAAGGGCATAGAGTTGAGCGCGGCGATCCAGGCCGAGTCCTCGATGCGCGCGGCCGTGTCCGAAGAGAGCCGAGCCGCGTGCACGGCCGCCACGTTGCCCGCCACCATCCCCGCGCGCCGGGCGCTCAGCAACGCGCCGCCTTCAGCCAGCAGCGCCGCGAGCAGCCGCACGTAGCGGGCGATCGACGCGCCCCACTGCGCCTGCACCATCGGCAGCCGCTCGCGCGTGGCCTGAAGCGCCGCGGCCCAGAGTGCGCCGGCGTGCGGATCGGGCTGCATCTGCACCGCGCGGATCACTGCCTCCTGCTCGGCCTCGCTGAAGGCGCGCCAGTCGGGCACACGCAGATGCAGCGCGAAGCGGTCGGCCAGCGCCAGGTCCAGCGGCTGGCTGCCGGCGTACACGGGCGAGTCGTTGTCGTCCGCATCCTCGCCACCGGGCGGGTTCATCGCCGCCCAGCGGTGCTCCAGCGATTCGAGCGCGATGCCCTGCACGCGTCTCTCGTGGATGATGGGGAAGAGCCGGTTCTGCACGTCCAGCCGCGCGCGCGAGATCTCGTCGATGAAGACGCACTGCGCGCCCCACACCGAAGCCGGGGTCTGCACGAAGCGCAGCTGCCCCCGCTCGTCGGGCAGCGGGTAGCCCACGAGATCGTCGAAGTTCACGAGCGCGGCGTTGTAGTGCCGCCATGAAAGGCCGAGGGCCACCGCCAGCCGCTCCAGCAGCAGCGATTTGCCGCTGCCGTGCGAGCCGATGAGCAGCAGTGGGCTGCGGGTGGACAGCGAGGCGAGTACTACTGGCTCGAGCGAGGCCAGGCCCACGAGGCCCAGCCGGGCGATGAGATCGCGCGGGGGTGGGCCGGCGGGGGCCGCGGCCGCGAAAGCAGTGGGGGAAGAGTCAACGCCCGCGGAAGGGGCAGGGCCCGAGGCGGGGCCGGCGCCGGGCGCCGTACGGGGTGAGCGAATGGGCATGAAAGCACTCCTGGTCGTCCATGAACCGCGATGCGCGGATCGGCCGGACGACAGGAGGCCTCACCGACGCTTTAGCAGCACTTGGTGAGTCGCCCTGCAAGTTGTCACTTAAATCGGCGACGCCCGGG
>CAILKA010000717.1 GCA_903834645.1 uncultured beta proteobacterium | reverse complement strand
GATCATCAGGCCCGCGTACAGGAAACCGGTGTACGGAATGCCATCGGCCGCCATACCCGCCATGGTGGGCAGGATGACCTCGTTCATGGCCTTGACATGCACGGCAGGCGTGACCACGGGCGCGGGCGAGTACGCGCCCATGCCGCCGGTGTTGGGGCCCCGATCGCCGTCGAAGATGCGCTTGTGGTCCTGGCTCGTGGCCAGCGCCGCCACATGCGTGCCGTCGCAGGCGACGATGAAACTGGCCTCCTCGCCGGCCATGAACTCCTCGAGCACCACAGCCGCCCCGCCGCCGGGGTGGTGCACGGCGAGGGTGTGGCCGCCCAGCATCTCGTCGATCGCGGCGTGGGCCTCGGCAGGCGTCGTCGCCACGACCACGCCCTTGCCGGCGGCCAGGCCGTCGGCCTTGACGACGATGGGCGCACCGTGCGCGTCCACGTGCGCGTGGGCGCGGGCGGCGTCGGTGAAAGTGGCGTAGCCGGCCGTGGGGATGCCGTGGCGGCGCATGAAATCCTTGGCGAAGGCCTTGGAGCTCTCGAGCTGTGCGGCCGCGCGCGTGGGGCCGAAGATGCGCAGCCCGCGGCTGCGAAAGAGGTCGGTGATGCCCGCAGCCAGCGGAGCCTCCGGGCCCACCACCGTGAGCGCCACCTGCTCGGCGCGTGCGTAGTCCGCCAGCGCATCGAGATCCGTCAGGGGCACATTGCGCACGCCTGGCTCACAGGCGGTGCCGCCATTGCCCGGGGCCACCAGCACCTGGGACACGCGCGGGCTTTGCACGAGCTTCCACGCGAGCGCGTGCTCCCGACCGCCCCCGCCCACGACCAGCACCTTCATCGCGGGGCCGTCTGGGCGGGTTGCAGCATGGGTGTCATCGGGGCGTGGTTCCGCGGGTCATTCGCCCAGGTTGGCGTTGTGATAGACCTCCTGCACGTCGTCGAGGTCCTCGAGCACGTCCAGGATTTTCTGCATGCGGGCGGCATCCTCGCCCGCGAGGTCGATCGCGTTTTCCGCGCGCATCGTCACTTCGGCAAGCTCCGGCTTCAAGCCGGCCGCCTCGAGCGCACCCTTCACGGCCTCGAAGTCGCCGGGGGCGCACAGCACCTCCACCGAGCCGTCCTCGCCCGTCACGACGTCCTCGGCACCGGCGTCGAGCGCCACTTCCATCACCTTGTCCTCGCTCGTGCCAGGGGCGAAGAAGAACTGGCCGCAGTGCTTGAACTGGAAGGCCACCGAGCCTTCGGTGCCCAGGTTGCCGCCGTGCTTGCTGAAGGCATGGCGCACCTCGGCCACCGTGCGCACGCGGTTGTCGGTCATGCAGTCGACGATGATGGCCGCGCCGCCGATGCCGTAGCCCTCGTAGCGGATCTCCTCGTAGGACACGCCCTCGAGAGTGCCGGTGGCCTTGTCGATGTTGCGCTTGACGGTGTCAGCCGGCAGGTTGACCGCCTTGGCCTTGTCGATGGCCAGGCGCAACCGCGGGTTGGCGGACGGATCGCCGCCACCCTGGCGCGCGGCCACCATGATCTCGCGGATCACGCGCGTCCAGGCCTTGCCGCGCTTTTCGTCCTGGCGGCCCTTGCGGTGCTGGATGTTGGCCCACTTGGAATGCCCGGCCATCGATGCTCCTGGGAATCGGGCTGCTCGCGCCGATCCACGCCTGTGTTTGTATAGTCGTCGAGATTTTACCGGCCGCCGCGCCGGCACCGGCCACCCGGCCGTCCCCGCCCCGAGGATTCGCACCATGCCCGAACCCATCCTGCTCGCCCGCCGCGGCGACACCGAGTGCCACCTGCTGCCCGCCCTGGCCAACCGGCACGGGCTCATCACCGGGGCCACGGGCACGGGCAAGACGATCACCCTGCAGACGCTGGCCGAGAACTTCTCGCGCATCGGCGTGCCCGTCTTCATGGCCGACGTCAAGGGCGACCTCACCGGCATCAGCCAGGCCGGGCGCATCGGCGACAAGCTCGCCCGCGTGCTGGCCGAGCGCGGCATCGCCCCACCCCAGCCGCTCGCCTGCCCCACGACCCTCTGGGACGTCTTCGGCGAGCAGGGTCACCCCGTGCGGGCCACGATCTCCGACATGGGCCCGCTGCTGCTCGGGCGCATGCTCGGCCTGAACGAGACGCAAGGCGGGGTGCTGAACCTGGTCTTCAAGATCGCTGACGACCACGGCATGCTGCTGCTGGACCTGAAGGATCTGCGCACGATGCTGCAGCACGTGGGCGACAACGCCCGCTCCTTCACCACCGAGTACGGCAACATCAGCGCAGCCAGCATCGGCGCGATCCAGCGCGGGCTGCTGCAGATCGAGCAGCAAGGCGGCGACCGCTTCTTCGGCGAGCCGATGCTCGACATCGGCGACCTCATGCAGACGGTGGACGGACACGGCGTGATCAACGTGCTGGCCGCCGACAAGCTCATGAGCGCGCCCCGCCTGTACGCAACCTTCCTGCTGTGGATGCTGTCGGAGCTTTTCGAGACGCTGCCGGAAGTGGGCGACCTCGACAAGCCCAAGCTCGTGTTCTTCTTCGACGAGGCGCACCTGCTCTTCAACGAGGCGCCGAAGGTGCTGGTGGAGCGCATCGAGCTCGTCGTGCGCCTGGTGCGCTCCAAGGGCGTGGGCGTGTACTTCGTGACGCAGAACCCGCTGGACATCCCCGACAGCGTGCTCGGGCAGCTCGGCAACCGCGTGCAGCACGCGCTGCGCGCGTTCACGCCACGCGACCAGAAGGCGGTGGCCTCGGCCGCGAGCACGATGCGCGCCAACCCGGGGCTCGACATCGCCACCGCGATCTCCGAGCTCGGCGTGGGCGAGGCGCTGGTGAGCCTGCTCGACGAGAAGGGGCGCCCGGGCGTGACGCAGCGCGTGTATGTGCTGCCCCCGGGCAGCCAGATCGGCCCGATCACGCCCGAGCAGCGCCAGTCGTTGCGCAAGGAATCGCTGGTGGCCGGGGTGTACGAGGAGGTGCTGGACCGCGAGTCGGCCTACGAGATGCTGCGCGGCAGCGTGGCGGGGGCAGCGGCAGGCGCCAAGGGCGCAGCAGGCTCCCCAGGTGCGGCTGGCGCCGGTGGCGCGGCCGCGGGTGCCCCCGCCCCGGCGCGCACGCTGCCGGGCCTGGCCACACCTCCTGCGGGAGGCGAGGCCGAATCGGGCGCCGGCGGCATGCTCGGCGGCCTGTCCGACCTGCTCTTCGGCACCACCGGCCCGCGCGGCGGGCGCAAGGAAGGCCTGGCCGAGTCGGCCGCGCGCAGCGCGATGCGCAGCGTCGGCTCGGCCGTGGGCCGCGAGATCGTGCGGGGCGTGCTGGGCTCGCTGCTGGGGGGTGGGCGCAGGCGCTGACGGATACGTGCGGGCCGATCGGGCAGCTGCCGGCTCAGTCAATAGAATCTTGCGATGTCCAAGACCCCAGCGGCCGGCGAAACCGCCCCCAAGACCAGCAACTTCCTGCGCACCCAGATCGAGCGTGACCTCGAGACGGGCGCCTATGCCGGCCGGCGCTTCGCCGGCAGCCCCGGCGACGCCGCGCACCATGCCGCCGGCGGGCCGGACCCGGCACGCATCCGCACGCGCTTTCCGCCCGAGCCCAACGGCTACCTGCACATCGGGCACGCCAAGAGCATCTGCCTGAACTTCGGGCTGGCGCGCGACCACGGCGGCGTGTGCCACCTGCGCTTCGACGACACCAACCCCGAGAAGGAGGAGCAGGAGTACGTCGACGCGATCATCGAGGCCGTGCACTGGCTGGGTTTCGACTGGCAGGCCCACGGCACCAGTCATCTCTTCCACGCGAGCGACTACTTCGGCTTCATGTACCGCGCGGCCGAGGCCCTGGTGGGCGCGGGCCTGGCCTACGTGGACGAACAAAGCGCCGAGCAGATGCGCGCCAGCCGCGGGGACTTCAACACCCCCGGCGTGGAGAGCCCGTACCGCCGCCGCACGCCCGAGGAGAACCTCGTGCGGCTGCGCGCGATGCGTGAAGGCGCGCTGCCCGACGGCGCCG
>CAILKA010000716.1 GCA_903834645.1 uncultured beta proteobacterium | reverse complement strand
GTGCCCTCCACCTTCACGAGCATGTTCTTCGCCTTGCGCGCCAGCAGCGTCTGCGTGGCCATCACGTGCTCGACCTCGCTCGTGCCGATGCCGTGCGCCAGCGCCCCGAAGGCGCCGTGCGTGGAGGTGTGGGAGTCGCCGCACACCACCGTCATGCCCGGCAGCGTCGCGCCGTTCTCCGGCCGATCACGTGCACGATCCCCTGGCGCTGGTGCAGGAAGGGGAAGTAGGCGGCCGCACCGAAGGCGCGGATGTTGGTGTCCAGCGTCGTCACCTGCAGCTTGCTGATGGGGTCGCGGATGCCGTCGTAGCCCTCCTCCCAGCCAGTGGTGGGGGTGTTGTGGTCGGCGGTGGCCACGATCGAGCTCACGCGCCAGACCTTGCGCCCGGCCATGCGCAGGCCCTCGAAGGCCTGCGGGCTCGTCACCTCGTGCACGAGGTGACGGTCGATGTACAGCAGCGAAGTGCCGTCTTCCTCGGTGTGGACGACGTGTGCGTCCCAGAGCTTGTCGTACAGGGTGCGTGCGGTCATGGTGAACGGTCTCTCACGGGTTCCCGATTGTCGCCGACGGGTCGGACAGCGCGGCCACCACCTCCGGCGGCGCCTGCACCAGCTCGATCAGCACGCCCTCCCCCCCGAGCGGGAACTCCTCGTTGCCCTTGGGGTGGATGAAGCAGATGTCGTGGCCGGCCGCGCCCTTGCGGATGCCGCCCGGGGCGAAGCGCACGCCGTGCGCGCTCATCCACTGCACGGCCCGGGGCAGGTCGTCCACCCACAGCCCCACGTGGTTCAGCGGCGTGGCGTGCACGGCCGGCTTGCGATCCGGATCCAGCGGCTGCATCAGGTCGACCTCCACCGCAGCCGGGCCGCTGCCCAGGGCGCAGATGTCCTCGTCGACGTTCTCGCGCTCGCTCACGAAGGTGCTCTTGATCTGCAGCCCGAACACGTCCACCCACAGCGCGCGCAGGCGCTGCTTGTCGGGGCCGCCGATGGCGATCTGCTGGATGCCCAGGATGCGAAAGGGGCGCTGCTTCATCACGGGTGCGCCCTCCTTCAGGCAAAGCTCAGGATCGGCTGGTCGACGCTCAGGCTCTCGCCCTTCCTGGCCAGCAGCTCGCCCACCGTGCCGTCGGTCGCTGCCAGGAGGATGTTTTCCATCTTCATGGCCTCGATCACGGCCAGCTTCTCGCCGGCCATCACCTTCTGGCCCGGCTGCACCGCCACGTCCACCAGCAGCCCCGGCATCGGCGAGAGCAGGAACTTGCTCAGGTCAGGAGGCGCCTTGTGCGGCATCAGCCGCAGCAGCTCGGCCGCGCGCGGCAGCATCACCAGCGTCTCCACCTGCGTGCCGTTGTGCGCCACGCGGATCGCCAGCGGGTTCCTGGCGCTGCCGCGCTCGATCTGCGCCGTGAAGGGCCGGCCGTTGCAGGTGCCCGTCATCAGGATGCTGCCGAGCCGGCTCGGGCTCTGGATCGCGAAGTGGCGGCCCTCGATCACCACATCGGCCTTTCCCGAGACGGGCTCGAACTCGTCGATGCGCACCGGGTGGTGCACATGCTGCCCGCCGGCACCGAGCACCACCACCACGAGGTCGGGCAGCTGCTTGACGCCGTGGCCGGCCAGCTGCCCGCTGATGCCCGCGGAGCGCTCGCGCGCCTTGCGCCGCACGAAGGCGGCCAGCGCCACGAGGAAGAGCGGGTCGTCGTGCGGCACGTCCTCGGCGCGGAAACCCCGCGGGTAGTGCTCGGCGATGAAGCCGGTGGTGAAGTCGCCGGAGACGAACTTCGGGTGCGCCAGCAGCGCCGCCTGGAAGGGGATGTTGCTCGACACGCCGCGGATGACGAAGGCGTTGAGCGCCTCGCGCATGCGCGCGATCGCCTCGGCGCGGTCGCGCCCGTGCACGATCAGCTTGGCGATCATCGAGTCGTAGTACATCGGGATCTCGCCGCCTTCGAACACACCCGTGTCCACGCGCACGCCGCCGCCTTCGG
>CAILKA010000715.1 GCA_903834645.1 uncultured beta proteobacterium | reverse complement strand
GCGGGCACCGGCCTGGAGCGGGCCTGCGCAGCGTGCGCGCGCGCCACGAGCGAGGTGGCGAGCGCCACCATCGCCGCAGCCCCCGCCGAGTGGCCCAGCGCGGCCACGAGCGGCCAGCCAAGCACGACGTTGGACAACCCGCTGGCCAGCTGCGCAGCCGCCAGCACCGCCCACGCGAGCGCATAGCGCCGCGCCGTCGCATCGCCGCTGCGCCACAGCCCCAGGGCAAGCGCCACGATGGCTGCAAACAGCACGAGCGCGAAGATCCGGTGCGCCATGTGGATGGCCACCAGCGCATCGGCGCCCAGGTAGCCTCCGTGGCCCGCGCGGCCGAGTTCGCGCAGCACCGTGAAGCCCTCGGCCCACTGCATCGGGGGCCACCAGCTGCCGTTGCAGCTCGGGAAGCCCTGGCAGGCGAGCACGGCGTAATTCGTGGAGACCCAGCCGCCCAGCGCGATCTGCATCGCGAGCAGCGCGGCCACCCCCCACGCACCGATGCGCAGGGCACGCGGCAGCGCGAGGGTGCGACCGCGCCAGGTCTCGTGCTGGATCACGAGCAGCGCCAGCAGCGCCATGCCGCCGAGCAGGTGCGCCGTGACCACGGCCGGGTACAGCTTGAGCGTGACGGTGTACTTGCCAAAGAGCCCCTGCACGAGCACCCACACGAGCGTGGCCGTGGCCCACCATGGTGAATGAGGCAGACGCCGGCGCTCGGTCCAGCTCACGACCGCCATCACGAGGATCAGCACCCCCACCGTCATTGCCAGGTAGCGGTGGATCATCTCGATCCAGGCCTTGCGAAACGTCACCGGTCCGTCGGGCAGCGCGGCCTGGGCGGCGGCGATCTCGGCCTGTGCGCCCAGGGGGCTGGCCTCACCGTAGCAGCCAGGCCAATCGGGGCAGCCCAGCCCCGAGTCGCTCAGCCGCGTGAACGCGCCGAAGACGATCAGGTCGAAGGTGAGGAAGAGCGTCACCGCCGTGAGGGCCGCCAGGCGCGAGCGCGTGTCGGTCCCGCGCTGTCGCAGCCAGACCCAGGCCAGCGGCAGCAGGGCCGCCACGAGCGCCAGGGCGGCCAGCCGCAGCAGCGGGCTCAAGTCGACGAGAGGAACGTCTGCGGACATGGTCCCGGCTCAGCGCCCAGGCGTATCCCACGACGAGGAGGCCCGCAGGAGCCGATCCAGGTCGCGCTTCAGGCGCGCGGGCTGGGGCTCCACGGGTGGGCGCATCATCCACTTGCCCATCGGGTCGACGACGTAGAGGTGCGCCTCCAGGGCCTGGCCTGCGGCCGGCTCGAGCCACCTGGCCAGTGCGGGTGCGGGCACGCGCAGCATCTGCACACCTGCTTCCTCGAGCGCAGCGCGCAGTTCCGGGCGCACGGGCGCGTCGTCGGTCACGAGCCAGACCTTGTCGAGCCGGTCGCGCTCACGGCCGAGCATCTCGCGCAGCTGGCGCTGCGCGTACAGGCGCGCCTCGCAGGCGGCGTCGCACGCCGCGGGGCCGGCGACCACGAGCAGCCACTGGCCGCGCAGCGACGCCGCTGCAACGGCCCGGCCGTCGAGCGTGCGCAGCGCAAGATCGGCGGGCACCTCCCGTGCGGGCTCGATCAGCGTCGAGTAGTTGCTGCGGCCATCGGGCCGGATCACGTAGTAGGTGAAGTACGAGGCGATCACCGGTGCGGCGCAGGCCAGCAGGACCAGCAGCGCCTGCAGCCGCCCGCCCAGCCGGCGCCGCTTGGCGACCTCGGGCAAGGTCACCGCGTGCACCGTCAGCCCGACGGGCTCAGGCGCTCGGGGCGGCTGCGCGGCGCCGGGGTCGGATGAGTTGGAACCAGACATACAGGAGGATGCTCAGCGCGCTCAGCGCAAACCACTGGAAGGCGTAGCCGTGGTGCTTGTGCACCCCTGCGGCGGGCGCCGGCCACTCGCGCAGCAGGCCGTCGGGAGGTTGCCCCGGCTCGTCGAGCTGCATCACAGACAAGGGCCTGAGCGCCAGGCCAGACTCGCGCGCGAGCGCCGGCATGTCGAGATTTTGCCGGATGGGCCCGTCTCCCGCGGGCTCGAACTCGAAGAGCCGTGCTGGCGGCGGGGCGATGCGCCCAGCCACGCGCACCGTGCCGGCCGGCACAGGTGGCCGGGCCACGCGCGTACGGTCGGCGGCGTCGCGCGGCTGCCAGCCTCGCTGCACCAGCACCGCGCTGCCATCGGCGAGCACGAGGGGCGTGACCACGTAGAAGCCCGGGCGACCCTGCATCTGCCGGTTCTCGAGCCACACGGTGTGGGCATCGCGCCACTGCCCCTCGAGGACGACGCGGCGGTGGTGCTGCGCGGTGGCCGCCTCGGGGTCGCGCGCGAGCTCCGCAGCGGGCAGCGCAGGCGCGTCGCGCCGGCTGTCCACCGCCGACTGCAGCGCCTGCTTCTGCGCCGCACGGTCGAGCTGCCACACGCCCAGGCGAGCCGTCAGCGCCGACAAGGCAAGCGCGGCCACCAGGACGACCACGCGAGAAGCCCGGCTCATGGGCTGTCCGCCACGGCCGGCGCGCCGGGAGCGCCCCGCACGCCCGCCAGGCGGCTCGCATACACTGGACCGATGAAGGTCTTCATCGTGATCGTGCTCGTGGCCATCCTCGGCGTCTTGGCCAGTGCGGGCGTGTTCATGCTGAAGAAGGGTCGCGATCCTGCCACCGCGCCGCACGCGATGGCGCGCGCGCTGGCCTGGCGCGTGGGGCTGTCGGTGGCCCTCTTCCTCTTCATCCTGCTGGCCTGGTCGCAGGGATGGGTGCGGCCCACTGGCATTCCGGTATCGGCCTGAGGCCTGGAAAGCTGCAGGGCCCGAAGCCCTGGGCACCAGCCGAGCATGAAAAACGCCGCCTCGCGGCGGCGTCCCTCGCGGCGGGCGGCACCTGCCGTCAGAGCCAGTACACCAGGAAGTACAGGCCCAGCCACACCACGTCCACGAAGTGCCAGTACCACGCGGCACCCTCGAAGCCGAAATGCCGCTGCGGCGTGAAGTGGCCCTTCATCAGGCGCAGCGTGATGAACAGCAGCATCAGCATGCCCACGAACACGTGGAAGCCGTGGAAGCCCGTGAGCATGAAGAAGGTCGAGCCGAAGATGCCCGAGCTCAACTTCAGGTTGAGGTCGCGGTAGGCGTGCACGTACTCGTAAGCCTGCACGCACAGGAAGGTGGCGCCCAGCGCCACCGTCACCCACATCCAGAAGATCGTCTTGCTGCGCTGGTTGGCAATCAGCGCGTGATGGGCGATCGTCAGCGTCACGCCCGAGGTCAGGAGCAGCGCCGTGTTGATCGTGGGCAGCCAGAACGGGCCCATCGTCTGGAAGGGCTCGACCGTGCCGGCCGGTGAGGCCGTGAAGCCCGCGCCCGTGCTGGGCCAGACGGCCTTGAAGTCGGGCCACAAAACCTGGTGGTTCAGGTCGCCGAGCATCGGCACCGAGAACACGCGGGCCCAGTACAGCGCGCCGAAGAAGGCGGCGAAGAACATCACCTCGGAGAAGATGAACCAGCCCATGCTCCAGCGGAAGGAGACATCGATGCGGTCCGAGTACAGGCCACCCTCGCTCTCGCGGATGGCGTCGCCGAACCAGCGGAACATCACGAGCCCCCAGACCACCAGGCCCGAGAGCACGAGCCAGCTGCCGTAGCCGTGCCCGTTGACCCACTGCGAGGCCCCGAATATCACGAGCAGCATGCCCACGGACACCATCACCGGGTGTTGCGAGGGCGCTGGAATGAAGTAGTACGGCGTGGTGCCGGCAGGTGTGGGGGAGGCCATCTCGGTTCAGCTCCTCGGTGCGGATCTCTCGGAAATGCGGTGACGGTCGGTCAAAGAGCGACGCCGCTGCGCACGACCCACTGCACGGCGCCCACGAGGGCGAGCACGAACAGCGCGGCCGCCAAGACGCCGGCGACGATCACGTAAACGGGATTGAGGCGTTGCACGTCGCGCTCGTAGCCATCGCGGCGGCGCACGCCGAAGAACGACCACAGGACGGCGCGCATCGTCTCCCACGGAGACATCGGCCGCTCCAGCGCGTCCCGCATGCCGCCTTCGGGTTCCCGGGTGTTCACGCCGTTCACCCCGCGTCTCGGCCAGGGGTGGCCACCGCACCCGGAACCAGGCCGGGCGCCAAGACCGGCGTGGCCGGCACGGCTCGGGCAGAAGGGCCCGTGACGGTGCCCGGGGGCGCGGCGGGCGTGCGGCCGCCGACCTCGAAGAAGGTGTACGACAGCGTGATTGTGGAGACGTCGCGCGGCAACTTCGGGTCGATCACGAAGGCCACGGGCCAGGTCTTGGCCTCGCCGGGCGAGAGCTGGTACTCGTTGAAGCAGAAGCACTCGAGCTTGTTGAAGTGCGAACTGGCCTGGCGCGGTGCGTAGCTCGGGATGGCCTGAGCGGCCATGCGACGGTTCTGCACGTTGCGGAACTCGTACATCACGGTGGTGAGCTCGCCCGGGTGCACCTGCACCGAGCGCACGGCCGGCTTGAAATCCCAAGGCCCGCGCACGTTGGCATCGAACTCCACGGTGACGGTGCGGCTGCGGTCGACCTGCGTGTTGGCCGGCAGCGACTGCGCGCCCCAGCCCTGCACCTTGCGCTGCTCGCTGAGCGACAGCACGTTGATGCCCAGCGCCTCGCAGATGGCGCGGTACATCGGCACCAGCGCGTAGCCGAAACCGAACATCACGCCAGCCACGACGACGAGCTTGCCCAGCATGCGCCGGTTGTCGGCGTCCAGCAGCGAGCGGGCGGTGCGGGACTTTTGCATCTCAGCGACCCATGAAGGCGATCTTGGCCACGAAGCCGAGGGCGAAGACGACCGCCACCGAAGCCAGGATCCAGCCCAGCTTGCGGTTGGCGCGGCGCTGTTCCTCGGTGGGCATCGTCAAGACCCGGCGCGCATCACCCGCTTCAGCCGACCACCTTCGTGGCGTCGGCGTTGAGCTTCGGGGGCGTCTCGAAGGTGTGCCACGGCGCGGGAGAAGGCACCTCCCACTCCAGACCCTCGGCGGCCTCCCAGGGCTTCTGGGGGGCGGGCTCGCCCTGGCCGCGCATCATCGGCAGCGCGACGAAGACGAAGAAATACACCTGCATCAGCCCGAAGCCGAAGGCG
>CAILKA010000714.1 GCA_903834645.1 uncultured beta proteobacterium | reverse complement strand
CGATCCTCCCGACCCGGGTCACCCTCGACGGCCCCGGACCGACCCTGACCCACCACCCCCTCGGAGATACCCATGACACGAACCCTCGCCGGGCTTGCCTTCAGCGTCGCACTGGCCGTGTTGGCCGGCTGCACCACCACCAGTCCGGACGTCATCGGGCGCCAGGACGCCAACCGGATGTCCACCGTGCTCGACGGCACGGTGCTGTCCGTGCGCGACGTGACGGTGGAGGGCAGCCAGAGCGGTGTGGGCGCCAGTGCCGGCGGCGTGGTGGGGGCTATCGCCGGTAGCTCGGTAGGAGGCCGGCGCGACTCCGCGGCTGGCGCCGTGCTTGGCGCGGTGGCCGGCGCAGTGGCCGGCAACGCGGTGGAGCGGATGACCACGCGCGAGGAAGCGGTCGAGATCATGGTGCAGCTGAGCAACGGCGAGCGCCGCGCAATCGTGCAAGCCAAGGGCAGCGAGGCGCTCAAGGCCGGCGACCGCGTGGTGATCGTCACGACGGGCGGCAAGGCGCGCGTGTCGCGCGCGCCCTGAGGGCGCCTCTCGGGGCCACGGCTGCGCGTCAGGCCTGCCCCCCTCTTCATGGACGCTCCACATTGTCAATCTGGCGTGACATACTCTGACCGACTGAGGCCCTGCCCGGCTGACTCGACACCAGCCGCGCGTGGCCCCCTGAACGGCCTGAGCGCCCTCGACGACACCACGCGCCGCCCATGAACGCTCCCTTCCCCTTCTCCGCCATCGTCGGGCAAGACGAGATGAAGCTCGCGATCCTTGCTGCGGCAACCGACCCGCGCATTGGCGGGGTTCTCGTCTTCGGCGACCGAGGCACCGGCAAGTCCACGGCGGTGCGGGCGCTGGCTGCCCTGCTGCCGCCGATGAAGGCCGTGAAGGGCTGCGCCTACCACTGCGACCCCGCCGAGACGCGCTTACGCTGCAGCGAGTGCGCCAGGCTCAAGGCCGGTGCACGCGTGGCCACCGAGCGCGTCCCGGTGCCCGTGGTCGACCTGCCACTGGGCGCCACCGAGGATCGCGTCGTGGGCGCACTGGACCTGGAGAAGGCCCTCACCCAAGGCGTCAAGGCCTTCGAGCCCGGGCTGCTCGCCCGGTCGCACCGGGGGTTCCTCTACATCGACGAGGTGAACCTGCTGGAGGATCACCTCGTGGACCTGCTCATCGACGTGGCCGCCTCGGGCGAGAACGTGGTCGAGCGTGAGGGCCTGAGCGTGCGTCATCCGGCGCGCTTCGTGCTCGTGGGCAGCGGCAATCCGGAGGAGGGCGAATTGCGCCCCCAGCTTCAAGACCGCTTCGGCCTGGCCGTGGAGGTGCGCACGCCCACCGACCTCGCGCAGCGGGTGGAGGTGGTGCGGCGGCGCGACGCCTACGAGCGCGATCCCGAGGCCTTCACCGCCACCTGGCAGCGCGAGGATGCGCGGATCCGGCGTCAGCTCACGCAGGCACGCGAACGGCTCGATCAGGTGGGCGTGCCCGATGCCGCGCTCGAGCAGGCCGCACGCCTGTGCATGGGCCTGGGCACCGACGGTCTGCGCGGCGAGCTCACGCTCGTGCGCGCCGCGCGCGCCTGCGCTGCGCTCGCGGGCGACGGCACGGTGGGCGTCACCCACCTGCGGCGCATGGCCCGGCCGGCGCTGCGCCACCGGCTGCGGCGCGACCCCCTGGACGAGACCGACGCCGGCACCCGCGTCGAGCGCATGCTCGACGAGCTGTTTCCCCTGCCGGCATGAACGCGGTCGGCGCCTCGCCGCCCGTGGCACCGTCCCCCACTGAAGAAGCGCCCGACGACTCGGCCTGGGCCGATGCTGCCTGGGCGGCAGCGTTGCTGGCCGTGGACCCACCGGGCCTGGGCGGGGTGTGGGTGCGCGCGGGTGCCGGGCCGGTGCGCGAGCGCTGGACAGCCCAGCTCGCGCACCTGCTGCCGCCCGACACCCCTGTGCGGCGGCTGCCCACGCACATCGCCGACGATCGCCTGCTCGGCGGGCTGGATCTCGCCGCCACGTTGCACGCCGGGCGGCCCGTGGCCCAGCGAGGCCTGCTGGCCGAAGCCGATGGCGGCGTCGTGCTGGTGCCGATGGCCGAGCGGCTCGGTCCGGGCACAGCCGCGCGCCTGGCTGCTGCGCTGGACGAACGTGCCGTCGGCTTCGAGCGGGACGGCGTGAGCCGCCGCTGGCCGAGCCGGCTCGCGGTGGTGGCGCTCGACGAGGGCCAGGGCGAAGACCCACCTCCGCCCGCCTCGCTGACAGACCGGCTCGCCCTGCGCGCCGACCTGGGCTCGCTCGCGCTGCGCCAGACGGGCGAGCCGGCGGCCACGCCGGTCGCGGTTGCGCTGGCGCGGGAGAGGCTCGCAGCGGTCGAGGTGCCCGAGTCGATCCTGCGCGCGCTGTGCGCCGCGGCCCTGCAACTGGGCGTGGACAGCCTGCGCGCAAGCGTGGCGGCGGTGCGCGCCGCGCGTGCCGCCGCAGCGCTGGCCGGGCGGCTGGAGGCCGAAGAGGATGACGCCCGGCTGGCCGTGCGCCTCGTGCTCGGGCCCCGGGCGACCCGGATGCCGGCCGATGCCAGCCAGGCGCAGCAAGCCCAGCCGCCCGAAGCCACACCGCCCCCACCGGCGGCACCCGAGAACAGCGAGTCACCCTCCGACGCCGACCCACCCGAGGCGGCGGCGCTGGAGGAACTGCTCGTGGCCGCGGCCCAGGCCGCCATCTCCGAGCGCTGGCTGGCGGCGCTGCGCTCGCGCGAGCGCGCGCAAGCGGCCGGCCGTGTCGGGGAGCTTTCGGCCACGCCGCGCGGCGGGCGCCCGGTAGGCTCGCGCGCGGGCATGCCGCGAGGCGGCGCGCGG
>CAILKA010000713.1 GCA_903834645.1 uncultured beta proteobacterium | reverse complement strand
GATGTTCCGAGACGGCTTGGCGCTGCTGGGTTCGGCACTCGTCGGCGCCGCCGCACTGGGCTACACCTGGGCGTTCGGGCACCTGGTGTGGGTGCTGGTGGACCGGGTGTGGGGGGTGGCGGGGAGGGTGGTGGGGTAGGGCGCGAACCGGGTTCTCCCTTCCCTCTTCGTGGCGGGTTGACGGATCAAGCAGCTCCGCCGACGATCCCTCTCAGTCTTGGATGCGGGGTGGCAGCCCCGAACCGGGTGACTCCAGCCGGTAGGGAACTGGGGCAAACCACAACCAAAATGGGACGAGGGAGAACATGAGAACACTGTCAGTCAACGAATTGGAGCAGGTGGGAGGCGGCGTACTCCCATTGGTGGCGGTTGTATAAGTCGCGATACCCGTGATTGCGGCAACTGCCGCCAGTGCCTACGTGATCGTCAAGGGGCTCGAATTTGCGAAGGAACTGTGCGAGAAGGGCTCCAATGCCCAGGTGAAGTCGAAGATCGTTGACATGTCATGTACCGCCGTGAAGAAGCCTGAGGTGGGCTCATCGACGCCGCCCCCGAGCCTCAGTGATCCGGGTGGAATGCTCAAGGGGAAATTCCTTGAGGAGACCTATACCTGAGTAACGTCGCGTTAGAGGTTCTTGCTTCGGAGGCTCAGCCGATGTCACGGTCCATTGCCC
Organism: uncultured beta proteobacterium; assembly: GCA_903834645.1. Lineage (GTDB taxonomy): Bacteria > Pseudomonadota > Gammaproteobacteria > Burkholderiales > Burkholderiaceae_C > Rubrivivax. The sequence continues at coordinate 2,084 of CAILKA010000713.1, read as the reverse complement.
TACTGATTCGCCAAGCCATTCCCATGCCGACATGGGCCGAGGGCGTGCGCCACTTCCTGCTGTCCTGCGGGTTGGGTTGCACAGTCGCCCTCGCACAGGGCTTCATGTGGTGGGTCATCGAGTGGCGTTTCAGCCCTGATTCGATCTCCTTCCCGTTGGCGCTCAATGGCATTGAGAGGGCGGGAGACTGGGACAACCTCGTGGGATGGGGGTATCTCGTAAACGATTCGTACACGATCACGTCCGTTCCCCAATGGATCTACGAGATGGTCTTCGTCGCAGTGGTCGGGGTCACGATGTGCCGTGTGCTGGGCTGGGGGCTGTTGCTGTCCTTCGCTGGTGCGGTGGCGAACTTCCTCGAGCTTGGCTCCAGGGGGGCCGTGCTCGACTGGATCATCCTGCCCAATGGCGGTGACGGCGTGCGAGGCCTGAGTCTCGGAGACATCGCTATCTATGCGGGCGTCGGTTGGACGGCGCTGATGGCGATACAACTGTGTGCACAAGGGTTTCGAGAGGGCATCTCGGAGTTCCAGCAAGCGCGTCGCAGGTCAGGATGATCGCCCTTGCGCGTCCAGGCACTCCTGCAGGATGACCAACCTGTTGCCCATCTCCCCCCACCGTCCTCGCCGGCGGTGGTGTGGGTGTGACGCCCATCGACATGCCTGCAGAGGGGGAGTCGCTCGTTCCCTAGGCACCCTCTACGAACCGCACCCAGCCCGGCAGGCAACGGGTGGAGAGGTCGTACTCGAGGGCTGTCTGCCGTGCAGCGTGGCGGACGTGGGTCAGTGCGTGCCTGTTGTCCAGCACCTCTGCGATACGGCGCGCCAGGGCATTGGCATCGAAGAAGTCCACCAGGAAGCCGTTGCGCCCGTCCTCGATGACCTCTTCCACCGCCGCAGTGCGCGAGCCCACGATCAGGCAGCCGATGCTCAGCGCCTCGAGCATCGACCAAGACAGCACGAAAGGGTAGCTGAGGTAGGTGTGCACGGCCGAGACCTGCAGCAACTGCGTCAGCACGGCGTGGGGCAGGGTGCCCACGAAGTGGACGCGCTGGAGATCGAGCCGCTCGCGGACTTCGTCCAGGAAGATCTGGCGCCAGCTCTGACCGGCTGGCGCGGCCGCGCCGTAAGCCACCGAGTTCCCGCCAACGATGACGACATGCGCCTGCAGGCGCAGGCGCTGCAGCAGGGGCAGCGCACGCATGAAGGTGTGGTAGCCGCGGTAGGGCTCGAGTTGGCGCGCCACGAACGTCACCACCTCGTCCCCCGCGCGGAAGGTGATGCCGGCCTGGGCCAGCTTCACGGACTGTTGAGGCTCGGGCACGAAGCCCTCGGTCTCGATGCGGCACCTGGAGTTGCCTGTGCATTCCCTTCGTCCCGAAGTCTTCCTCCAGGCCGCCGCAGCCTCCCGGCGGCTGAGCCTGGCCGAGCTGCTGCGCCTGCACGGCGATGACTCTGCGGCGGTGGTGCTGCTGGTCGTTTCCGTGCTGTGCGTGGTGCCCATCTACGGCATGGGTACCGCACTGAGCCTGGCTATCTTCGCGATGGCCTGGCACTGGCGGCATGTTGCGCGTTCGGGCGGGCAGGGGGCCGACAGCGAGACCGAAAGCCAGACCGGCATCGAGACCGACAGCGAGACCGACAGCGAGCCGACCCCCACGAGCTCGGAGGGCCCCCTGCACGGTCGCGGCCCGAAGTGGCTGCCCGAGCGCCTCGCGCAGGCCACGCTCGATGAGATCTGGTCGCGCCGCTGCCTGCACGGGCTCGCCTGGCTCTACGGTCAGGCCGGCCGTCACTTGCGCGAGCGTTTCGTCGGCCTGTCGGCTGCCGGCACGCGCCCTATGTGGTCGGTGTGGATCGCGCTGCAGGGTTTCGTCATCTTCCTGCTGCTGCCCTCCGGCAACGTGCTGCCCGCCATCAGCCTCGTGCTCTGTGCCTGGGGTGGATGTTCCGAGACGGCTTGGCGCTGCTGGGTTCGGCACTCGTCGGCGCCGCCGCACTGGGCTACACCTGGGCGTTCGGGCACCTGGTGTGGGTGCTGGTGGACCGGGTGTGGGGGGTGGCGGGGAGGGTGGTGGGGTAGGG
>CAILKA010000712.1 GCA_903834645.1 uncultured beta proteobacterium | reverse complement strand
GGCAGCTCCGAGGCGATGGCCTGCAGCGACTGCCGGTGGCGCACCAGCGTGCCGCGCAGCACGCCCTCGAAGCCCAGGCCGCGCTCGCGCATCCACGCGCCCAGCGCCGCGCACTGGCGGGTGCCGAGCTCGCTCAGGCGGTCGTAGTCGTCCGCGCCAAAGGAGGCCTGGCCGTGGCGCACGAGGTAGAGGGTTCCCATGCCCGGATTGTGCGGGTGCCCGGCACCGCACTGGGCCGCCTGCCGGTGCGGGCTTTTCGTCGCACACTTGCGCCATGGCCAAGCTCTACTTCCGCTACGCAGCGATGAACGCAGGCAAGTCCACCGCCTTGCTGCAGGCCGCGCACAACTACGAGGAGCGCGGCATGCACGTGGCGCTCTTCACCGCGGCACTGGACGAACGCGGCGGGCCCGGCGTGATCGGCTCACGCCTGGGCCTGCATCGCAGCGCCGCCACCTTCGGGCCCGGCACCGTCTTCTCGCGCCAGGCGCTGCCCGAGGCGCTGGCCTGCGTGCTCGTGGACGAGGCGCAGTTCCTCACGCCCGAGCAGGTGCACCAGCTGCACCGCCTGGCCAACCGCGAGAAGCTGCCGGTGATCTGCTACGGGCTGCGCAGCGACTTCCAGGGCAGGGGCTTTCCCGGGGCGATCGCGCTGCTGACGCTGGCCGACGACCTCGAGGAGATGAAGACGATCTGCGCCTGCGGCCGCAAGGCCTCGATGAACATGCGCATCGATGCGCAGGGCCGGCGCGTGCGGGAGGGCGAGCAGGTGCTCATCGGCGGCAACGAGAGCTACCGCGCCGTGTGCCCCTCGTGCTTCTATGCCGAGGAGGAGGAAGGGCCGCAGAAGGCTCCCGGCCTCTTCGGCTGAGCGGCGCGCGCGCGTCGCCCTGCTGCCTACTGGCTTGCCCCGGCGGGTGCTCGCCGCGTCGCCAGCCAGATGCTCGGCAGGATCAGCACCGCCCCGACCGCGTGGTACCACCGCGGCGGCTCGCCAAGCACGGTCCAGCCGCCCAGTGCGGCATACAGCGGCGCCAGGTACATCATGAGCGCGGTGCGTGAGGCGCCGAGTTCGCGCTGCAGGTAGCTGTAGGCACCATAGGAGATCACGCCAGGCACCAGCGCGGCCACCACCACCAGGCCGAGCGCCGCAGCCCCCAGGGGCGGCCCGGGCTGGAGCCAGGCCTCCAGTGCCGTGAAGGGCACGAGCACGAGCACGCCGCCCGTGGCGATCGCCACGAGCCTGGCCAGTGGCGGCAGCGCCGAGGGCCAGTGCTTGAGCAGCACCGAGTAGGCCGCCCAGCACACGGCAGCCACCACGATCCAGCCATCGCCCACCGTGAAGCGCACCTCCAGGAGCGTGCGCGGCTCGCCGCGCGAGATCACGAAGAGCACGCCTGCCAGCGCCAGCCCCCCGCCTACCCACTGCGCGCGTGACATCGGCTCGTGCAGCAGGCGCGAGCCCGCGTAGACGATGGCAATGGGCGTGGCGGCGTAGATGAGGGCGATGTTGTTCGAGCTCGTCGTGTGGCCGCCCAGGTAGACGAAGGCGCCACACACCCACATGCCCAGCGCGCCCAGTGCCAGCATCTGCGGCCACTCGCGCCGCACCGCCTCGCGCGCCTCGGCGCGGGCCAGCACCGCCCAGGTGAAGGGCAGCAGCAGCAAGATGGCCAGCACCCAGCGCCCCAGCGCCAGCAGGTGCGGCCCGATCACGCCCTCGGAGGCGCGGGCGATCAGGTAGTTCGACGACCACAGCGCCGGTACCACCCACAGCAGCACCTGCGCACGGCGCGCGTTCGCGCCCGGGGCCGAGCCCGGACCGGGACCCGTCACGGGTCGAGCGCGAAGCGGGCCATCTCCTCGCCCATGCGGATGGCGCCGCCCGGCGCCCAGCGCGGGTTGAAGACGAGCGGCCCGGGCGGAAACAGCAGCACCACGGTGGAGCCCAGCAGGAAGCGCCCCATCTCTTGCCCGCGCGCCAGCTGCAGCTCGCGGTCGGCGTAGTCCCAGCTGCGCACAGTGCCTGGCCGAGGCGGGTTGACCACCCCGTGCCAGGCGGTGGCCATGCTGCCCACGATCGTCGCGCCCACGAGCACCAGCACCCACGGGCCCGGCACGGGCGATCCCGGCGGGACGTCGAACACGCACACCACGCGCTCGTTGCGCGCGAAGAGCCCGGGCACGCCGCGCGCGGTGGCCGGGTTCACTGAATAGAGCGCGCCCGGCACGTGCACCATGCGCAGCAGCCGCCCGGCGCAGGGCATGTGGATGCGGTGGTAGTCCTTCGGGCTGAGGTACAGCGTGGCGTAGTGGCCGTGGTGGAAGTGCGCGGCCAGCGCCCCGTCGCCCCCGAGCAGGGCAGTGGCCGTGTAGTCGTGGCCCTTGGCCTGGAAGATGCGGCCCGACTCGATGCGCCCGAACTGGCTGATTGCGCCGTCCACCGGGCACAGGAGATCGGCCGCCGCCAGTGGCCTGGCGCCCTCGCGCAGGGGCCGGGTAAAGAAGTCGTTGAAGCTCGGGTAGGTGGCGACATCGGGCTCGGCCGCCTCGGCCATGTTCACGCCGTAGCGGCGCACGAACCAGCCGATGGCCGAGGTCGTCAGCGCGCCCCCACGCGCCGAGGCGAGCTGCCCCATCAGCGCCGTGAGCGCCTGCTTGGGCAACACATGCTGCAACGCCACCGCCACGCGCTCCGACATCGGCTGCTCTTCGCTTTGCTGCAAGGCCATGGTTCCCCGGCTTGGAAGTCGCGTGCGGCCCGCCTCGTGCGCTCAGCGCAGCGCAGGCCCCGACTCGCGCGCGGCCCGCACCATGCCCGCGGCCACGCCCGCGCCGAAGCGCTTGGCCAGCCGCTCGGCCACGTTGTCGCGCGGCGTGTAGTCGACGATGTCCTCGGCCTTCACCACTTCGCGTGCCACGAAGTCGAGGTTGCCGTAGCGATCGGCCAGGCCAAGCTTGACCGCATCCTCGCCGTTCCAGATCAGCCCGGTGAAGAGCTCGGGCGTCTCCTTGAGCCGCTGGCCCCGGCCCTCGCGCACCACCTTGATGAACTGCTGGTGGATCTGCGCGAGCATCTCGCGCGCAAAGGCCTCGTGCTGCGGGTTCTGCGGGCTGAAGGGATCGAGCATGCCCTTGTTCACGCCAGCGGTGAGCAGCCGGCGCTCGATGCCGAGCTTTTCCATCGCGCCCACGAAGCCGAAGCCGTCCATCAGCACGCCCACGCTGCCCACGAGGCTCGCCTTGTCGACGAAGATCTCGTCGGCGGCAGCGGCCAGGTAGTACGCGCCCGAGGCGCAGACATCCTCCACCACCGCGTACACCTTCTTGCCGTGCAGCGCCTTCAGGCGCCGGATCTCGTCGTGCACGATGCCCGCCTGCACCGGGCTGCCACCCGGCGAGTTGATGCGCAGCACCACCGCCTGGGCGCCTGGGTCCTGGAAGGCCACCATCAGCGCGCCGAGCAGCGCCTCGGCACTGGCCTCGGTGTCGGCGTCGATCGTGCCGCGCACCTCCACCAGCGCGGTGTGCGGCGCGTGGTGGGTGGCGATGTGCATGCGGTCGGCCCACCACACGGCCAGCACCGCAAGTGCCAGGCCCAGCCACGCGAGCCGGAAGGTCACGCGCCAGCGCCGGTCGATGCGGCGCTCGCGCAGCAGTTCGCCCGCCAGCCGCTCCAGCGCGGCCTCGGCTGCGGTGGGAGGCACGGCAGGCGCAGGCGCAGGCGCAGGGGCAGCCCCAGGCCCAGGCGCGGAAGGCGCGGGCGCAGGCCCAGGCTCGGCCGGCCCGGTCAGGCTCGGTTCGTGTCGGTCATCCATCGGAGGCTCGGGGGAGTCAGCCCGCGGGCGCGCAGGCCGGCGCGGGCGCGTCGGGCCCGTCTTCGAAGACGGGGCGTATGTGTTCGGAAGGATACCAAGTGACCTGCCCGCCCTCCTCGCGCACGCTCAGTGCCGTCAGCCGGCCCCGGCCGCAGGGGCCGCCCACGCAGCGGCCGTCGGCCGGGTCATAGCTGGCCCCGTGGATCGAGCAGACGATGAAGCGCCGGTCGCCGTCGAGGAACTGGCCTTCCTGCCAATCCATCTCGGTGGGCACGTGCACGCAGCGGTTCAGGTAGCTCACCACGGCTGCGTCCACGCGCAGCACGAAGGCGCGGGCCGGCTGCCCCCAGGCCAGCACGTCGAACACGCAGGCCTTGCCACCTTCTTCGAGCGCCTCCGAGGCGCACAGCACCACCCCCATCACGCGTGCTCCAGCAACCAGTCTTGCAGCTCGCGCGTGGAGTGCGCCACGAAGACCGGCGCATGCACCTCGAAGGCGGCGTGGTCGTGCGCCCCGTAGCTCACGCCCAGCCCGGCCACGCCAGCGCGCGTGGCCATCTCGAGGTCGTGCGTGGTGTCGCCGATCATCAGCGTGCGCTCGGGTGCCACGCCCAGCTCCGCCATGAGCTCCAGCAGCATCTGCGGGTGCGGCTTGGAGGCCGTCTCGTCGGCCGTGCGCGTGGCATCGAAGAGGCTGTGCAGCTGCGTCGTGCCCAGCGCCTCGTCCAGGCCGCGCCGGCTCTTGCCCGTGGCCACCGCGAGCAGGTGGCTGCGCGTACGCAGGGCCTGCAGCATCGGCAGCGTGCCGTCGAACAGCACCACCTCGTGCTGCGCGGCGAAATAGTGGCGCCGGTAGGCCTGGGCCAGGTCGGCGTAGCGCTCGGGCGGGAAGTCCGGCGCCGCGTGCATCAGCGCATCGCGCAGGCCGAGCCCGATCACGAAGGCGGCCTGCTCGCGGCTGGGCACGGTGGTGCCCACGTCCCGGCAGGCAGCCTGGATGCAGCGTGTGATGAGCGCGGTGCTGTCGAACAGCGTGCCGTCCCAGTCGAAGGCGATGAGGTCGAAGCGGCGTTGGGTCATGGAGTTCTCGCGGGGCGCGATCATGCCCCAGGTGCGGCCAGCGCATCGACCGCGCGCTCGAGCGCCTCAGGCAGCGGGGCGTGCAGCTCGAGCACCTGCCCGGTGGCCGGGTGCGTCACGCGCAGCCGCTCGGCGTGCAGGAACATGCGCGCCAGGCGCGCCGCGCGCGTGCCCGCGCCCGGGACGCCCTCGCGAGCCAGGCGCTTGTTGAGCTCGAAGTCGCCGTACTTGTCGTCGCCCGCGATCGGGTACCCCGCACCGGCCAGGTGCACCCGGATCTGGTGCGTGCGGCCGGTGCGGATCGTGACCGCCAGCAACGTGAAACCGGGCAGCCGCCGCCGCACCTGCACGAGCGTGATCGAGCGCCGCCCCGCTTCGTCGGCGGGAGACGTGGCCCGCACACGGCGCTCGCCTTCGGCCGTCAGGTACTTGTGCAGCGGCACATCGATCACCTTCAGGTTGGCCGGCCAGTCGCCCGCCACCAGCGCCGCGTAGGTCTTGCCCACGGCCTTGTCCGGCCCGTGGGCACGGAACTGGTCCTGCAAGGCGGTGAGCGCGCTGCGCTTCTTGGCCACCAGCAGCACGCCCGAGGTCTCGCGGTCCAGGCGGTGCACGAGCTCCAGGAAGCGCGCCTGCGGCCGCGCGCGGCGCAGCTGCTCGATCACGCCCGAGCTCACCCCGCTGCCGCCGTGCACGGCCACGCCTGCGGGCTTGTCCAGCACCAGCAGGTGTTCGTCCTCGAAGAGCACCGGGAATTCGCGTGCGGGCACGCTGGCCGCATCGGCGGGCACGGCGGCGGTGCGCACCGGCGGCACCCGCACCTCGTCGCCTGCAGCCAGCCGCGTGTCGGCGCTGGCCCGGCCACCATTGACGCGCACCTCGCCGCTGCGGATCACGCGGTAGACATGCGTCTTGGGCACGCCCTTGAGCACGCGCAGCAGGAAGTTGTCCAGCCGCTGCCCGGCGCTGTCTTCGTCCACCGCCAGCCGCCGAACAGCCGGAGCGCGGTCGCCGCCCGCGGGGGCCGGAGCGCGCTCGCCGCCCGCGGGGGCTGGGCGTGCCGGCGAGGCCGACCCCGATCGGTCAGCCGAGCTGGCCCGGGACCCGCCCGCACTTCGTGCGCTCGGCCCGCCCCGGGGGCGTATACTCGGGCGCTCTACGTTCATGCTGCAAGTGCTTGATTCTCCCGGGAGTTTACCCGGGCCTCGCGGCTGGAGCGGGAGTGGCTGGCAGGAGCCCCGGAAGGGCCAGGCCGGTCGAAAAGCGTTGATGCAACGCCCGGGTGCATGCCGAACGGTTCCACGCGCCGAAGCGCGCGGAGGGTTCGCGGGCCTGGGTGGCAGAGACCCAACGGACGAGAACCGCTCCGCTCCAGGCGGAGCACCGACGAAAGATTCACGGGTGCAGCAGCCCGGCCGCCATCGGCCTGCCGCTGTGCCCCGCTGCAAAGGCTCCGGCAGCCTTCCTCCATGATCGCCTGCATCCTCCGATCCTGCCCCGTCCAACCGTCCGGCCACTCGCCGGCACGGGTGGCGCGCCGGGCAGCCCGCGTGGCGCTTTGCGCCCCGGGGCCGGGAGCTGGCGTGCGGAGGCTGCGCCACCGGGCCCGCGCGCACGCGCCAACGCCGCAGCGCTGAGAGCCCGGCTGCCGGCGCGGGTTTCCCGCGCCCACGCCCCGCTCCCGGCTGCGGTCCAGGGCGATTCGCCTCATCGGTTCTCCTCGCGGGTCTCGTGCATCGGGACTGCGCTGCCTGTCCGTTGCAGGCTGGCAGCGCGTGGATGCTCGGGCCTGGCGCCGCATGGCGGCCGAAGGCCCGGGCGCACGAGGAGTGCACGACATGAAACGCATGCTGATCAATGCCACGCAGCCCGAAGAGCGGCGCCTGGCGATCGTCGACGGGCAGAAGCTGCTCGATTTCGAAACCGAGGTGGAGGGGCGCGAGCAGCGCAAGGGCAACATCTACAAGGCCGTGGTCACGCGGGTGGAGCCGGCCCTGGAAGCCTGCTTCGTCGACTACGGCGAGGACCGCCACGGCTTCCTGCCCTTCAAGGAGATCTCGCGCAACTACTTCCGCGAGGGCGCCGATCCGCGCAGCGCCAAGATCGCCGACGCGATCAAGGACGGGCAGCAGCTGCTGGTGCAGGTCGAGAAGGAGGAGCGCGGCAACAAGGGGGCTGCGCTCACCACCTTCGTGAGCCTGGCCGGGCGCTACCTGGTGCTCATGCCGAACAACCCTCGCGGAGGCGGCGTGTCGCGTCGGGTCGAGGGCGAAGAGCGCCAGGAACTGCGCGAAACCATGGACCGGCTCGAGGTGCCCTCGGGCATGAGCCTGATTGCCCGTACCGCGGGCATCGGTCGTGCGGCGGAAGAGCTCCAGTGGGACCTGAACTACCTGCTGCAACTGTGGCGTGCCATCGAGGGCGCAGCCGGGTCGTCAAACGGCGCCT
>CAILKA010000711.1 GCA_903834645.1 uncultured beta proteobacterium | reverse complement strand
GAGGGGCGCTGATGCTGGCCGTCGGGTGGCAAGTCGTGGTGGCAACCGCTGCCGCACCGGCCCCTACCACGGCGACCGGCCCCTGGCTGCCCGCGATCGCCGCCGCAGCGGCCCTGGCCTCGGTGCTGCACGCCCTGGCGTGGATGGGCACGCTGGCGTGGTGGGGCCGGGCGCACGTGCTGTGGCTGGCGGGCCTGTGCGCGGCGCTGTCCGCGCTGCTCGCGCTCGGGTGGGAGGGCGTGCAGGGCTGGGCGGCACAGGCGCCCTGGGTCGCGGTGCCCGCGCTGGCGGGGGCAGCCTGGGTCACGTGGCGGGCGCACCGGAACCTGTGGTCGCGTACGCCGCACACCGGGGGGAACCCGGCCCGCAGCCCGCGCGTGTGGATGAGCGACCAGGCCGCGTGGTTCAAGGCCGGCTTCACACGGGTGGACCCGGTGGCCGTGCCTTTCATGGTCCTCCTGCCCGGCCAGATGTTTCCCTCGTGGGTGCCTCCTGGGCGCGACGGCCTGCTCTGGGTTTCATGGGGAAGCCACTTCGACCTGGCCAGCGTCGGCCGCCTGGCCCTGCTGGCCTGCGGCATGTGCCTGTGCCTGCGCACGGGCGCGCTGCATTGGCGCTTACTGCTTGCGCCGGGTGGCCGCTCGCGCGCCGGCCTCGCCTGGGATGTCTGGCTGCGCTCCTGGCTGGCGGCGGCGGCAGGGCTGGCCCTGCTGGCCGGCTTGATGGCCCCGTTCGCCCTGCTGGTCGGCGAGAGCCGGGGCGGCGGACTGCCTGGCGCGCTCGCCTCGCTGGGCGAGATGGCGCTGCGCTTCGGACCGACCCTGCTGTGCGAACTGCTGCTGGCCACGGCACTGGCCACCTGCGTGCGGCCGCTGGTCCGCAGCAGCGTGGCCGCCAGCCTGGTCTGGCTCGCGGCGGCGCTGGCAGCCTTCGCAGGGGTGGCGGTCGCAACCAGCTTCTACGGGATCGACACCCTGCCCGGCTGGCCACGCGAGGCCGCCCATCACCTGGGCGTGCTCGCCCTTGCGGTGGTCGTCGCCGGGCTGGCTGGCCTGGGCTGGAAGCGGTCCGACCTGCGCCAGATACTCGGGCCGCGCCCTGCCGCGAACGCGTGGGAGTTCGGATCCTGGCCGCCACGCCTCACACGAAAGCCAGCTGCCGCGCCGACGCGTCGAAGTTCCTGAGGTTGGGCAGCACGTCCAGCAGCTGGCTGGCCGACAGGCCAAACCAGCTGCCCAGAGTGGCCGCCATCTGGTCCACCGCCATCGTGGGCAACAGCCGGCCCTGGCCGACGTCGTCCACACCGTTGTTGGCGATGACGGGCGCCACGCCGTAGTGGCGCCCGCCGGCCACCGCGCCGCCGAGCACGAACTGCACGCTGCCCCAGCCGTGGTCGGAGCCGTCGTTGTTGCCGGTGAGGGTGCGGCCGAAGTCGGAGGCCGTGAAGGTGGTGACGCGGTCGGCCACGCGCAGCTCGGTGAGTGCGTCCTGGAAGGCGGCCAGCGCCGAGCCCACGCGGCCCAGCAGCTGCGTATGCGTGGTCATCAGCGCGTCGTGGTTGTCGAAGCCCCCGAGCGAGACGAAGAAGACCTGGCGCCGCGCACCCAGGGCGCCTGCGCTGCCGATCATGCGCGCGACCATGCGCAGCTGGTCGGCCAGCGTGTTGCCCGTGGGGAAGGCGGTGGCCAGGGTCGGGCCGGTGGCCAGAGCTGCTGTCAGCGTCTCGTGCGCGTCGATCGCACGCGCGGCCGTGCGCGCGTGCTCGGCCTGCATCAGGTGGGGCCGCTGAGCCGTGACGAGCGAGCGCAGCGCCTCGGAGGCACCGGCCGAGCCGAACAGCGGGCTCCTCACGCCATTGAGCGCGACCGAACCGGTGGAGGTGACCTGGTACTGCACCGCACGCCGCCCGGACATGAAGACAGCGTTGCCCGACACGTTCACGCAGGTGAAGGTGGAGCGCTCGTTGGCGGCCTCGAAGAGGTCGCCCATGCGCCCGCCCCAGCCGGTGGTGGCGCCCTCGGCGGCAGAGGCCTGCCACACCGACTGCTGGTCGTTGTGCGAGAAGAGCTTGGGCGGCAGCGGCACAGACCTGGCGCGGTACTGG
>CAILKA010000710.1 GCA_903834645.1 uncultured beta proteobacterium | reverse complement strand
CGCACCGCCTGCCCGGGGGCCATCGGGCGCGTGAGTGCACGACCGAGCAGACCCTGCATATCGGTGAATACCGGCGACTCTGAAGCCGTCCATTCCGCCTCGGCCTCCTCCAGGTGCTCCGGGCCGAGCGCGGTGCCAGCCGACAGCGGCTGGCGTGCGACGAGGGCCGGTGCATACACCTTGACGGTCAAGGGCATCGTCACGTTCCAGGCCACCGGGCCCTCGACGCAGCGCAACCCGACGCGCGTGTGGCCCCAGGCACGGTGCCCGGCGGGCAGGTAGGGCTGCACCTTGTTGCAGGGCGCGAGCTTTAGCCGGGGATCGAGGTTGCCCGGGATCACCTCCACGCGCAGGCCGGGACGCCCGGCGAAGGCTGCGCGCGTGGCCTGCGAGGCCAGGGGCTCGATCTGGTTGAACCAGGCCGGAGCGGGCGCTGCGGCCACGTTCGCGGCGGGAGCCGGCATCGTGGCCGATGCGCCCGCGCTGGCCAGCCATACGGCCAGGCCAGCCACGCGGATCGCTGCGGGCCGGGTCGGCTGGCAGGCGCTGGGGGAGGGGAGATAGTCTTTCACGGGCTGGAACTTTAGGGGTGCCGGGCCTCCCAGAGGGCTGGAAATGCGCCGTTCGAGCGCGCCTGTTCCGGGCATTGCGGACGATCCGGCGGCCGAGAATCGTCGCCCATCCCCGGGAACCCAAGGCCCAGGGTGCGCAGAAGTTGCGGAGCACCTCATGATCAACCGGCTCAGCCAGAACATCGACTTCCACTCCCAGGCCCTGGTGCTGCGGTCGGAGCGCCAGCGCTTGATCGCCAGCAACATCGCCAACGCGGATACCCCGGGCTACGTGGCGCGCGACTTCGATTTCTCCCGGGCCCTGAGCGACGCCACGGCCGCCAGCCGGGGCGGAGCCGGTGCCAGGCCCGCTGCGCTGTCGGGTTCCGACCTGGCGCTGCGCTACGCCTCGAACCCCCAGGACAGCATGGACCGCAACACGGTGGACATGGACCGCGAGCGCGCCTCGTTCGCCGACAACACGGTCAAGTACGAGGCGACGCTGCGCTTCATCACGCGCAGCATGCGCACGATGATGGACGCCATGAAGGGCCACAACGCCGGCTGATCCGCCGCCGCAGGAGTACAGCAATGAGCATGTCCCGCATCTTCGACATCGCCGGCAGCGCCGTCAGCGCGCAGAGCCAGCGCCTGAACGTCGTGGCCTCGAACCTGGCCAACGCCGACACCGTGGCCGGCCCCGACGGCAAGCCCTACAAGGCGCGCCAGGTGGTGTTCCAGACCGAGCTGATGGGCGCCGCCGGCGCGCTCGGGGCTCAGGCCTCGGCCGGCGTGCGCGTGACCAACGTCGTCGAGTCCGACACCCCGGGCCGGCGCGTGCACGATCCCAAGCACCCGGCCGCCGACGAGCAGGGCTACGTCACCTTCAGCAACGTGAGCGCGGTGGAGGAGATGGTCAACATGATCTCGGCTTCGCGCTCGTACCAGAACAACGTCGAGGTGATGAACACCGCCAAGCAGCTGCTCCTCAAGACGCTGCAGATGGGACAGTGAAGCCATGAGCACGATCACCGCCACCACCCCCTCCGGCGCGGAGGCCACCTCCGTCACCGCCTCGGGCAAGACGGCCGAGAAGGCGCTGTCGGCCAGCGAGATGGGCGACCGGTTCCTGAAGCTGCTGGTGACGCAGCTCAAGAACCAGGATCCCATGAACCCGATGGACAACGCGCAGCTCACGAGCCAGATGGCGCAGATCAACACCGTATCGGGCATCGAGAAGCTCAACGAGTCGGTCAAGAGCCTGAGCGGCCAGCACCTGCAGGCTCAGGCGGTGCAAGGCGCCGCGATGATCGGCCGCCAGGCCTGGGTCGAGGGCGACAGGCTGGTGGCCGCAGGCGGCGTGGCCCGGGGCGGCTTCGAGCTCTCGGCGAGCGCGAGCTCGGTCAAGATCGAGGTGGTGGGGCCCGGCGAGCGCGTGCTCGACACCGTGGACCTGCGTGCCCAGGGCGCCGGGCGCGGCAGCTTCCAGTGGAACGTGCCCTCGAGCGTGGATCCGGCCACGCTGAGCTTTCGCGTGGTGGCCAAGGCCGGCACCGCTGCCGTGGGCTCCACCTCCTACAGCATCGACACCGTCTCCTCGGTGTCCACCGGCCCCAATGGGCTGACCGTTGGCCTGGCCCGCCTGGGCGAGACCGAATTCTCCAAGGTCAAGGCGGTGGCGGGCTCGGACCGCCCGGCCTCCTGACCCTCGTCGCCTTCGAACCCCACCACTCCCCACCAGAGGACCGCACATGAGCTTCCAGCAAGGACTCTCCGGCCTGAGCGCCGCCGCCAAGAACCTCGAAGTCATCGGCAACAACATCTCCAACGCCAACACCATCGGTGCCAAGTCCTCGCGTGCGGAGTTCTCCGACATGTACGCCAGCGCCATGGGCGGCAGCGGCGGCGTGGGCATCGGCTCGCGTCTGGCGGCCGTGACGCAGGACCACACGCAAGGCAGCATCACCACCACCGGCAGCAACCTCGACCTGGCCATCAACGGCAAGGGCTACTTCCAGGTGCAGGACACCTCGATGGGCACCGCCGCTGCCGGCGGCGAGAGCAGCGTGCTCTACGCGCGCAACGGCCAGTTCAAGTCCGACCGCGACGGCTTCATCATCAACAACGACGGCATGCGGCTGCTGGGCTACCCGGCTGACGAAACCGGCACGATCCGCAGCGGGCAGCTCGACGCGCTCAAGATCCCGGAATCGCGCATCGTGCAGAACGCCACCACGCGCGTGGACATGGGCTTCAACCTCGACGCCGCCGACCCGCAGAAGTCCACCGCCGCCTTCGATCCCAAGGAGGGCGGCAGCTTCAACTACTCGACCTCGCTCAGCGTGGTGGACAAGGCGGGCAAGGATGTGCAGCTGAGCCTGTACTTCCGCAAGAACGGCGCTGACAAGTGGGACGTGTACGCCACGGCCAACGGCGTGCCCGTGCAGGGCACCGCCGGTGCGCAGATCGGCTCGCTGGACTTCACCACCTCCGCCGACGGCTCGGGCCCCCCTGGCGTGACGCGCTACACCGGCGCGCCCGACCCGCAAGACGCCACTCGCCCGCAGCTCACCATCGACGGCACGGCGCTGGCCGCAGCACTGAACAACACGACGCTCAACAAGGGCAAGCCGGCCGGAGTGGACTACTCGTTTTCCAACGTCTCGATCGATCTGGGCGGCGCCACGCAGCGCGCGGGCGACTACCTGGTGGGCGCCATCAAGCAAGACGGCTACCCGGTGGGCACGCTCAGCAGCTTCAACTTCGACAAGGCCGGTGTGCTCACCGCGCGCTACTCCAACGGCCAGGTGCGGCAGACGGCGCAGCTCGCGCTGGCGAGCTTCCGCAACCCGCAGGGCCTGGCGCCCGCGGGCGGCAACGCCTGGGCCGAGAGCAAGGATTCCGGCGCCAAGAGCATGAACGTGCCTGGCACCGGTGCCACGGGCGAGATCATGGCCGGGGCGCTGGAGGAGAGCAACGTGGATGTCACGGCCGAGCTCGTGAGCCTCATCACCGCGCAGCGCACCTACCAGGCCAACGCCCAGAGCATCAAGACGCAGGACCAGGTCATGCAGTCCTTCGTCAACATGCGCTGATGCGCTGAACCCACCCGGGAGCCCGCATGGACCGCCTCGTCTACACCAGCATGGCCGGCGCCAAGGCCAGCCTGCAGCGCCAGGACGTGCTCGCGCACAACCTGGCCAACGTCAGCACGCAGGGCTTTCGGGCCGAGCTCGCGGCGTTCCGTGCCGTGCCGGTGCGCGGCGACGGGGCCAGCACCCGCGTGGCGGCGATCGAGACGACCATCGGCTACAGCACCCAGCCGGGCCCGGTGCAGTCCACCGGCCGCAGCCTGGACGTGGCCGTCAAGGGCCAGTCGTGGCTGGCCGTGCAGGCGCTGGACGGCACCGAGGCCTACACCCGCGCCGGTTCGCTCGACGTCAACCCCGAGGGCCTGCTCGTCACGCAGGCCGGGCTGCCGGTGGCGGGCGACGGCGGGCCGATCACGGTGCCGCCCAACTCCACGGTGGAGATCGCCTCCGACGGCACCCTCACCGCGCGCAGCGGCAACGGCCGGCCCACCAACCTGGGCCGCATCAAGCTCGTCACGCCCGAGGGGCCGCTCACGCGTGGCCCTGACGGCCTGTTTCGGGCCGCCGACGGCGACTTGCCCGCCGATGCCGCGGCGCGGCTGCAATCGGGTTCGCTGGAAGGCTCCAACGTGAGCCCGGTGGAGACGATGGTGGCCATGATCGCCGCGGCGCGCCAGTTCGAGCACCACATGAAGCTGCTCCAAGGCGCCGAGCAGCGCGAGCAGTCGGCCGCCAAGCTGCTGGGCTCGATGTAAGGCACCCGGGCCCCGCTGATCGGGCGATCGGGAGCCTCAAGTTCGAGCGACCATGAGGCTTGCTGCAAGGAGCACGCCGCCATGATTCGATCGCTGTGGGTCGCCAAGACCGGCATGGAGGGCCAGCAGGCCAAGCTGGACGCCATTTCCAACAACCTCGCCAACGTCGGCACCAACGGCTTCAAGCGCGCTGGTGTCGTGTTCGAGGACCTGATGTACCAGAACCTGCGCCAGACTGGCGCAGCGACCTCCGACCAGAGCAACCTGCCCACCGGGCTGCAACTCGGCCTGGGCGTGCGCGCGGCCGCCACGACGCGCAACTTCTCGCAAGGCACGCTCAACCAGAGCTCCGGCCCGCTGGATGTCGCGATCGAGGGCAACGGCTTCTTCGCCATCCAGATGCCCGACGGCACGACCGGTTACACGCGCGACGGCTCCTTCCAGCTCGACCCCAACGGGCAGATCGTCAACAGCGCGGGCTTTCCGCTGCAGCCGGGCCTGACGATCCCGCCCAACGCCGGCGCCGTCACGGTGGCGCGCGACGGCACCGTGACGGTGGCCATGCAGGGCCAGACGGCTCCCGTGCGCGTGGGGCAGGTCCAGGTCGCGACCTTCATCAACCCGGCCGGCCTGGAGCCCCTGGGCGGCAACATCTACGCCGAGTCGGCCGCCTCCGGGCAGCCCAACACGGCGGCACCTGGAAGCAACGGGCACGGCCAGCTGCGCCAGGGCTTCATCGAGGGCAGCAACGTCAACGTGGTGGAGGAGCTCGTCTCGATGATCGCCACGCAGCGGGCCTACGAGATGAACGCCAAGGCGATCCAGTCGAGCGACCAGATGCTGCAGAAGCTGGGGCAGATCTGATGAAGGCCGCCGTCTGCCTGCTCGCCGCCGCCGCCTCGGCGCTGCTTTCCGGCTGCCTGGCCGTCACGCCGCCGCGGGTGGAGATGACCGAGACGACCCCCGCCTGGCCCACGGCCGTGCCTGCACCCGTGGCGCGCAACGGCGCCATCTTCCAGGCCGCGCACTACCGGCCCTTGTTCGAGGACCACCGCGCGCGCCTCGTGGGCGACACGCTGCTCGTCAGCATCGTCGAGCGGGTGAGCGCGGCGCAGTCGAGCAAGAGCTCGATCGGCAAGACCGGCAAGATCACCGGCGGCATCGCCGCGCTGCCGGGCGTGAGCCCGGCCGCCTTCGCCCGCGCCAAGGTGGAGGGCGGCACCGCCAACACCTTCGATGGCAAGGGCGAGACGGAGAACACCAACGACTTCTCCGGCACCATCACCGTCACGGTGGTGGGCATGCTGCCCAACGGGCACCTGCTGATTGCCGGCGAGAAGCAGATCGGCGTGAACAGCAACGTCGACGTGCTGCGCTTCACCGGGCAGGTGGATCCGCGCACGATCCAGGCCGGCAACACCGTGCAGAGCGCCCAGGTGGCCAACGTGCGCGTGGAGCATCGCGGCCGCGGCGCGCAGGCCGACGCCAACGCAATTGGCTGGCTTTCACGCTTCTTCTTGAGCGTTGTACCCATCTAAAGTCTTCCGAGAATGGGCCGATTGGCGCTCGCCCGTTCCGGAACGACATGAACACCCTAGACGGTCCCGTCCTGCCCCGCTTCCCGGCCTCTGAAGCCGGCAGCCCCACCGACAGAAAGCTCGCCTGGACCGGCGTGCTGCTGGCCCTGCTGGGCACGCTGTGGATGCTGGTGACGCCGCTGGAGGCGCAGGCCTCGCGCATCAAGGAGATCGCCGCCGTGCAGGGGGTGCGCAGCAACCCCCTGACCGGCTACGGCATCGTCGTGGGGCTGGATGGCACGGGCGACCAGACCACGCAGACTCCCTTCACCACGCAGAGCCTGAACGCGATGCTGCAGCAGTTCGGCATCACCGTGCCGGCGGGCAGCGCGATGCAGCTCAAGAACGTGGCGGCGGTGCTCGTCACCGCGCAGCTGCCCGCCTTCGCCCAGCCTGGCCAGACGATCGACGTGAACGTCTCGTCGCTGGGCAACGCCAAGAGCCTGCGCGGCGGCACGCTCATCACCACGCCGCTGCGCGGTGCCGACGGCCAGATCTACGCCCTGGCGCAGGGCAACCTCATCGTGGGCGGCGCCGGCGCATCGGCCGGCGGCTCCAAGGTGCAGATCAACCACCTGGCCGCTGGTCGCGTCCCGGAGGGCGGCACCGTGGAGCGCAGCGTGCCCACCCCGCTGCTGGAGGGCGACTCGGTGCAGCTCGGCCTGAACGCGGCCGACTTCCACACCGCGCGCGCCGTGGCGCGTGCCATCAACGAGGCCAAGGGCCCCGGCACGGCCCTGGCGCGCGACGGCCGCACCGTGACGCTGCGCGTGCCCCCCGATGCGGACGAGCGCGTGGCCTTCCTGGCCGATGTGGAGAACCTGCGCGTGGAGCTCGCCACCCCCTCGGCACGCGTGGTGATCAATGCCCGCACCGGCTCGGTGGTGCTCAACGACGCCGTCACCCTGGGGCCCTGCGCGGTGGCGCACGGGAGCCTCTCTGTGACGATCAACTCCACCCCGGTGGTGAGCCAGCCCAACGCGCTGTCGCAGGGCCAGACGGTGGTGACCGAGAAGACCGACATCTCGATCACGCAGCAAGGCGGCTCGCTCGTGCAGATGCCCGCAGGCACCAAGCTGGCCGATGTGGTCAAGGCCCTCAACGCCCTGGGCGCGACCCCGCAAGACCTGCTGGCCATCCTGCAGGCCATGCGCAGCGCCGGCGCCCTCAAGGCCGAGCTCGAGGTCATCTGAGGAAGCCACAGATGGCCGTCTCTCCCCACACCCTCGTCACTGACCCGCGTGGCCTCGACACGCTCAAGTCGCGTGCCGCGAGCGACCCCCGCGGAGCCGCGCGCGAGGCCGCCAAGGCCTTCGAGACCCTGTTCATGCAGGAGCTGCTCAAGAGCATGCGCGCCTCCACGATGTCCTCGGGCATGCTCGAGGGCGAGGGCACCAAGCTCGGCACCGAGATGCTCGACCAGCAGCTCGCCACGCGCATGTCGGGCATGCCCGGTGGCCTGTCGGAGGTGATCGCGCGCCAGCTCGAGCGGCAGATGGGCCTGGCGCCCGGCCCGATCCCGCGCACCGCCCGCGCCAACCCCGAGCCCGCGCCCATCAAGCCGGCCGGCGACGCCACCGCGGCCGTGCGCGTGCCGCAGACGGCTGCGGCGGGCTTCGTGTCCCAGCACACGACCGCCGCGCAGAAGGTGGCCGCGCGCACCGGCATCCCGGCGGCCTTCATGGTCTCCCAGGCCGCGCTCGAGACAGGCTGGGGCAGGAAGGAGATCCTGCACGCCAACGGCAGCACCTCCCACAACCTCTTCGGCATCAAGGCCGGTCCGAACTGGAAGGGCCCGGTGGCCGAGGTGTGGACCACCGAGTACGTGAACGGCCAGTCGCAGCGCGTGAAGGCGCAGTTCCGCGCCTACTCGAGCTACGAGGAGTCGTTTGCCGACTACGCGCGGCTGCTGCAGGACAGCCCCCGCTATGCGAACGTGATGCGCAACCGCACGGATGCCAACGCCTTCGCCGCCAACCTGCAGAAGGCCGGCTACGCCACCGACCCCGCCTACGCCGAGAAGCTCGGCCGGGTGATCAATACGACGCTGCGCCTGCAGCGGGCGATGGGCTGAGGGGACCGGCATGGCATCGCAGCTGATGGCAGTGGGCATGCGGGCGGTGGCGTCGAGCTACTCCCAGATCCAGGTCACTGGCAACAACATCGCCAACGCCAACGTCCAGGGCTACTCGCGCCAGCGCGCCGAGCTGCAGACCGCCGCGGCCCGCTACACCGGCGGCGGCTTCTACGGCGCGGGCTCGGACGTCAAGACCGTCACGCGGCAGTACGACGCGCTGCGCACGCGCGAGGCGCTGGGCGCGCAGGCGGTGGCCAAGATGGACGAGGCGCGGCTGCAGGGCCTGTCGCAGCTCGAGGACGTGTTCGCGCTGGGCGAGAAGGGCATCGGCCACGCCACGTCGCAGTTCCTCAACGCGCTGGCCGAGGTGGCCAGCCGCCCCACCGACGTCGCTGCGCGCCAGGTGGTGCTGGCGCGCGCGGCCGATGTGGCGGCCCGCTTCACCGAGGCCGCCAGCCGCGTAGACGACGTGCAGGGCATGGCCGCCGAGGAGCTGGGCGCGGGCGTGGCGCGCATCAACCAGCTGGCCACCGGCATTGCCAGCGTGAACGACCGGCTGCTGCGCACGCAGTCGGCGGGCCACACCGCCAACGACCTGCTCGACGAGCGCGACCGCCTGCTCTCCCAGCTCAACGCCCTCGTCAAGACGGTCAACTACACCGCCGAGGACGGCTCGCTGTCGGTGACGCTGCCAGGCGGGCACACGCTGGTGGACGGCAACCGGGCCAACTCGATGGCGCGCGTGGCCGATCTCTCCGACCCCTCGCGCGTGGCGCTCGTGAGCGTGCAGCAGGGCGTGAGCCGCCCCGTGGCGGTGGACGACGTGACGGCCGGCTCGCTGGCCGGGTGGCTGCGGTTGCAGAACGAAGACGTCGTCACCGCGCGCAGCGAGCTGGGCCGTCTGGCCAGCGCGCTGGCGTCGGCGGTCAACGAGCAGCCGTCGCTGGGGCTGGACATGCGCGGCCGAGGCGGCGCGCCGCTGTTCAGCGTCGGTGCGGCGCAGGTGGTCTCGGCGGGCACGAACGTGCGCGCCGCCGGTGGCGGCTTTGCCTCGCAGGTGAAGATCGAGGTCGTCGATGCGGGCCAGCTCGCCGCCTCCGAGTACGAGCTGCGCAAGGCCAGCGGCGCGCCGGCCGGGCAGTGGAGCCTGGTGCGGCTGGCTGACGGGCTGGAACGCAGCGTCGCCAGCGGCGACGAGATCGACGGCTTCCGCCTCGAGCTGCCCTCGCCCGAGCCGGCCGCCACCGACATCTTCCGCCTCAAGCCGGTCGCTGGCGCGGCCGCAGGCATGCGGCGCGTGCTCGACGACCCGCGCGGCCTGGCCGCCGCCTCGCCCGTGAGCGCCCAGGTGTCCTCGACGAACCAGGGCAGCGCCAGCGTGGAAGTGCTGCGCGCCACGAGCCAGCCGAGCAACCCCGCACTCAGCCTGAGCATCGTCTTCACCTCCGACGACGGCCAGTACCAGATCCGCGATGCCAGCGGCGCCGTGGTCGGCAGCCCCGCGCGCCAGTGGACGGCCGGCCAGCCCATCGAGTTCGAGGGCGTGGCAGGCACGGTGGGCGGCGTGGCAGGAGACTACGACGCGTTCGCGCTGTCGTTGCTCGGCGTGCCGCGCAAGGACGACCGCTTCGACATCATCCGCACACCGTATGCCCTGGCCAACAACGGCAACGCGCAGGCGATGCTGGAGCTGCGCGACGCCTCGCTGGTGGGCCGCACGGTGGATGCGCAAGGCGTGCTCGACCCGGGCCGCACCCTCACCGACGCGTATGCAGCGGCGGTGGGCCAGCTGGGCGTCACGGTGCAGCGCGCGCGCACGGCGGCGGGCATCTCCGACGGCATGGCGCGTGCCGCCGAGACCGAGCGTGCCTCCGGTGCCGGCGTGAACCTCGACGAAGAGGCGGCTCGGCTGCTGCAGTTCCAGCAGAGCTACCAGGCCGGCGCGAAGGTGCTGCAGGCGGCGCAGTCCGTCTTCGACTCGCTGCTGCAAGTCATCGGCTGACCCTGAGCGGCCACCTACCCGACACGGAGACGCATGATGCGGCTGGCGAGCAGCAACTTCCAAGACCGTTCCCTGGAGCTGATCCAGCAGCGCCAGGTGGCCGTTCAACAGGCCCAGGAGCGGCTCGTCTCGGGCAGGCGCGTGACGCGCGCGAGCGACGATCCCACCGCCGCCGCGCGGCTCGAGCGCGCGATGGCCGAGGAGGTGCGGCTGCAGGCGAGCCAGCGCTCGATCGACGCCAGCCGCGGTGTGATGAAGCTGGCCGAGCACACGGTGGGCGAGGCGGGTGATCTGCTCCAGCGTGCGCGCGAACTGCTCATCGAGTCCGGCAACGCCACCTATGGCGACTCCGAGCGCAAGACGCTGGCCGACCGCCTGCGCGGCGTGCGCGAGGACCTGCTGCGCCTGGCCAACCGTGGCGATGGCGTGGGGGCCTTCCTCTTCGGCGGGCAAGGCGCCGCGCAGGCGCCCTTCGTCGATGCCGCTGGCGGCGTGCAGTACCGCAGCCTGCCGGGCCAGGTCTCGGCGCAGCCGGGTGACCCGCTGCCGATGACGGTGGACGGCGCCCTGGCGTTCCTGACCTCTCCCACCGGCAACGGCGTGTTCGTCACGGCGCCGGCATCGGGCAACGGGCCGGGCGCGTGGATCGACAGCGGCCGCGTGGTCGACCCGGCCGCAGTCACCGGTGCCGACTATTCCATCGTGTTTACGGCCGCGACCAGCGGCGTCAGCTACGAGATCTTCAAGGACGGCACCGCGCTGCCCGGCGGGGCGCAGCCCTACCAGTCGGGCCAGGCCATCACCTTCGACGGCATGGCGGTCACGGTGCAGGGTGCGCCTGCCAGCGGAGACGCCTTCACGGTGGAGCCTTCCACCCGCTCGCAGTCCGTCTTCGACACCCTGGACCGCGCGGCGCGCGAGCTGGGCAGCTCCGGGCGCAGCAAGGCGCAGGTGGCCCAGAGCGTCGACGCCGGGCTGACCCGGCTCGATTCCTCCATCAACTCGCTGCTGGCCGTGCGTTCGCATCTGGGCTCGGTGCTCGATCGCACGGACAGCCTGGAGCAGCACCTCACGGGCCTGCAGGAGCAGGTGGACGCCCAGAAGTCCGACGCCAACGACCTCGATCTCGCCGAGGCGGTATCGGATCTTCAGTCCGTTCAGACCGGCTACGATGCGGCCCTCAAGGCGTATTCCATGGTCCAGCGCATGACGCTCTTCGACTACCTGCGCTAGCGTCTCCCGCTCCCCCATCACCCATGTCCAACCTACCCGCCCTCGATCAGCTCCTCATCGGCTACTCCACCCTGACCGACCGGCAGCGTGCCCCGGCTGGCATGCGCCTGACGGTCGTTCCCGCGCCAGGCCGCACAGTGCCCGATGCCAAGGCGCTGATGCAGGCGGTGGGCCAGGCTTTTCCGGCCCCGGCGCTCGTGATGCTCAACCTCGCCGACGAAGCGCTGCTCGATGCGGTGCTGGCTGAGCCGCAGATCGAGTCCAACATCGTGGTGGAGGTGCCCGCCTTCCTGGCCGACCACCCCCCGCGCGCCGACGTGCTGCGCCGGCTGCGCCAGCTCGGCGTGGGCCTGGCCTACGCCGGGCGCTCGGCCGCCGAGATCCCGCCGGTGCTGCAGAACTGCTTTCGCTACGCCATCACCGAACTGAGCGCACCGGCGTCGCCGGCCAGTGCGGGGCCGGCCCCGCGCACCGTCACCCCGATGGTGGCGGGTGTGCTCGAGCTCGCCGACCTAGACCGCGCCTTCGCCACCGGGGCTGCGATCGCGGTGGGCTGGCCGGTGGAGCCGTCGGGTCCGGTCACCGGCAAGGGCCAGGTGGCGCCCGAGCTGCGCGGCATCGTCGAGCTCATGAACCGCGTGGACCGCGCCGAGCCGGCCGAGAAGATGGAGCCGGTGCTCAAGACCGACCCGACGCTGGCCTACCGGCTGCTGCGCTTCATCAACTCGCCTGCCTTCGGGCTGCGGGTGGAAGTGACCTCCTTCAAGCACGCGCTCATGCTGCTGGGCTATGGCCGCCTCAAGCGCTGGCTGGCCCTGCTGCTGGCCTCGGGCAGCCGCGACCCCGCCGTGCGGCCGTTGCTGCGCGCCTCCGTGTACCGCGGCTTCCTGATGGAGGAGCTCGGACGCAACGCCGGTGACGACGAGATGCGCGGCGAGATGTTCGTGTGCGGTGTGTTCTCGCTGCTCGATCAGATGCTGCGCCAGCCCTTCCCGGAGCTGCTCAAGAGCGTGCCGGTGCCCGACCGCGTGGCCAGCTCGCTGCTGTACCCCGACGGCCCCTACGCCGGCTACTTGCGCCTGGTGCGCGCGCTCGAGCAGTGCTCGCCGCCCGACATCCGCGAGCGGGCGGGCGAACTCTTCCTCACGCAGGGAGAGGTGAGCCGCGCCGTGCTGGCCGCGATGGCCAGCGGCCGCCAGGTGGAGTGAGCCGGAGCCAGCCCATGCCGACTTCGGCAGAACCGCCGGCGCCCGAAGATCTGGGCGCGCAGTCGCAGGCTTGGTCCGCCTTGCTGGAGCGGCTGCTGCGCGGCCTCGAGCACGGCAGCCGCCAGTGGCCGATCGGCCGGCGCAAGGACAGCGTCTCGCGCATGCTGGTGATGTACCGGCAGGACGTCAACCGCCTGCGCCAGCGGCTCGAGCCCCTCGTTGCATCCTGGGAGGGTGAAAAGGGCTCGTCCGCCGCCTCGACGGGCGCGAGCCAGCCCGCCTCGCCCGCACCGGCGCCTGCACCTGCGCCCGTGCCCGCGCCCGCGCCCGCGCCCGTGCCCGCGCCTGCACCCGCGCCTGCATCCGGTTCACGCCCGGCCCCTGATGGGCAAGACTCCCCGCCAGCCGCGGAGCGGGGCACAGCCGACGACGCCCCCTGGCAGTTGCCCCCCAGCAGGTGGCACGCCGTGGTGGCGAGCCTGGAACTCACGGTGCGCACCGCGCTGCCTGCCGGCGATCCGCGGGCCGTGGAGGCCGGCGAGGCCCTGGCCAAGCTTGGCGAGCGACTGCGCCGCGAAGGGGCCACGCCGGCCATGGCCGAGGAGGTGGAGGAGGCCTGCAAGGCGGTGCGCCGCCTGCTCGCCCACCGGCACCACCTGGTGGACGAACTCGGCACGCTGTGCACGAACCTCACCGACGGCCTGGTCGAGCTTTCCGAGGACGACAGCTGGGCGCGCGGCCAGGCCGCTGCGGTGCGCGAGCGCCTGGACGGCGAGGTGAGCGTGCGCAGCGTGCGCGCCGCCTCCGAAGTGCTCAATGAGGCGCGCGCGCGCCACCAGCGTGTACGCCAGGAGCGAGACGCTGCGCGCAACGCGCTGCGCGATGTCATTCCGCGCATGCTCGCCGAGCTCGC
Source organism: uncultured beta proteobacterium (assembly GCA_903834645.1). Taxonomy (GTDB): domain Bacteria; phylum Pseudomonadota; class Gammaproteobacteria; order Burkholderiales; family Burkholderiaceae_C; genus Rubrivivax. The sequence continues at coordinate 7,252 of CAILKA010000710.1, read as the reverse complement.
CTCGCTCGATGGCCAGACCGGCGACTTCGAAGGCAAGCTCGCACGCCACGCGCGAGCCATACAGGGTGCCGACACCCTGGAGAGCCTGGCCGGCGTCGTCTCGGCGATGGTCGACGAGACGCGTGCCGTGCAGCAGGTCGTGGGCAGCGCCCGCGGCCGGCTCGAGGAAGAGTCGCGCAAGGCCGATCAGATGCAGCGCCGCGTGGAGCAGCTCGAGAGCGAGCTCAAGCGCCTGTCCGACGAAGTTTCCACCGATGCGCTCACCCGCGTGGCCAATCGCCGCGGCCTCGACCAGGCCTTCGCCACCGAGTGCGCCAAGCTGCAGCGCAACCCCGGGCCGCTGGCCGTGGGCCTCATCGACATCGACAACTTCAAGAAGCTCAACGACACACTCGGCCACGCCGCCGGCGACGTCGCCCTCAAGACCCTGGCCGAGCGCGTGAAGGAAGGCCTGCGCCCCGTGGACACGGTGGCGCGCTTCGGGGGCGAGGAGTTCGTGGTGCTGCTGCCCGGCACGCCCGTGGACGAGGCGCAGACCGTGCTCACCCGGCTGCAGCGCGAGCTCACCAAGAGCCTGTTTCTGCACGAGAAGCGCGAGATCTTCGTGACCTTCTCGGCCGGCGTGACAGCCCTGCGCGCAGGCGAGGCCCTGCAGCCCGCGCTCGAGCGGGCCGACGAGGCGCTTTATGAGGCCAAGAGGACGGGGAAGAACCGGACTTGCGTGGGGTGAGCGGGCGGTGCGGGTGGCTCAGTTTTCGGTCGGTGCCGACAAGCCCGGCGCTTGTCGCACGCTCGCATGCGTGAACGGCGAGCGAGCATCAACTCGGGCTGTACGCCTTGCGGCTTCGTGCTTCAGATCGAAAACGCCGAGATTGGGGTCTGTGGTGTGCTTCGGCTGCGCACGAACGCCGGCACCTCGCAAAGCGGCAATGGCGCGCTGTAGTGATATCCCTGCACGAGCTGGATCTTCTGCGTCCTGGCCAGCGCCTCTTCCTCAGCCGACTCGATTCCCTTGGCCACAACCGAAAAGCCCAGGGTCTGCGCCATGCGTGCGAGCGTCCTAAACGCACGTGCCCTGTGATCCGGCGCTTCGGCCATGCGGCGTGCCGCTTGCCAGTCGATCTTCACGGTGTCGATGGGAGCGCCCACCAGGGTCGCCGTCGTCGCGGCGCCCGACCCGAAGTCGTCGATGGAGAGCCGCACGCCGAGTTCGTGCAGCGCGCGCAGCCGCGAGTGGCTAGACCCCTCTTCAGCCAGGAGGAAGGTTTCTGGAGCCTCCACCTCCAGAAAGGACGGCTCGACCCCTGCGGCCTGGCATCGGCTCGCGATCTTCTCGGGAAGGAAGGGATCGGAGAGCGTCTCACAAGTGGCATTGACGCTCACGGCCAGCGTTACTCCTTCCCGACGCCACGTTGCGATGGCCTGTATGGAGGCTTCCAGGGCAAGCAGGTCGATCTTCGCTGCCAGCCCCCTGCTGCGCGCCAGGCGCATCACGTCGTCGGCTTCAATGATCCCAAGCTTGGGGTGCATCCAACGGATGAGGGCCTCCACGCCCATGACCGCAAGGGTTCGAGCGCACAAAATCGGCTGGAAATGAGGGTGCAACTGCCCGGAGTCGATGCCTTGCTTGAGTTCGGTGGCAAGGATCTCGTTGAGACGTACTGAGGCCTCCATCGCGGGCCTGAACCAGACCGGACGGCCGTCCCGAGCTTTGCGCGCGGCAGCCCCCGCGAGCTCCAGTTGCCGAAGGGCGGTACCAGGCTCGACGGCGCGATCCGCCGGTACGCTCAGTGCGCCCACAGTGGCCTGGGGCTTGAAGCTGTGGCTGAAGGCCAGGATGGGGCGCCGAACGGCCTCCAAGATCACCTGCAGCCTGTCTTCGACGTCCGAAGGGTTCGCGCGCGGCTGAGTACGAAGGACCACGAACTCCGTCGCTCGGGTGCGGTAGAGGCGCTCGGTGCCGAGCATCGCGGTGTCGAGGTTGTCGCTGATGCCGAGCACCATCAGGGCTGCGGCTTCCTGGCCAATCGCTTCGGCAATCCGAGCTACCTGCTCGATCTCGACTGCCAGAAGTTCGTAGGGGGCTTGGAGTTGAGCGAGGTCCTGCCGCAGTGCTATGAGATTGGGCAGCCCCGTGTGCTCATCTCGGGTTACTGTGCGCGCGGCTTGGTGCTGTCGAACCAGCTCGGGGTCGGCGTCGCTACTGACCACAAGCGTGCCGCCCTGGTCGTCGGTGATCAAGCGATTGACCACCCACCTGGCCAGATGCTCGTCGAAGTCAATGAATGAGCCGCCGCGGGCGCCGGTGGAACCCGGACGCACACGCTTGTGCATCAAGAGATTCGGGGCCGTCTGCGCAAGCTGGCCCAGCGAGCGGCCCACGAGTTCAGCTCGAGGCAGCCCCAGGGCAGCGGCATACGACGTGTTGCAGTGCCGCAAAACGCCCATCGCGTCGAAGAGAGCGATCCGGTCTCCTAGGCGCTCGTAGAGCTCGATGTCGGTGCCAGGGTGCGGGCTGCTCAGGTCGCTCATCTCGTCGTCCAAAGTTGGACCCAGCGGCAGCGCACCCAGGACGGATGCGAAGCGCAGAGCCCGCTCTCAGCGGTGCTGAGCCGGAACGAGACTTTCGGCGGGCTATCGAAACCCTGAAGGGCGGAAGAGACGGCGAAATACCCGCCGCGTGAGGATTTTCACGCCCGGGCGCGGGCGAGGTCCTTCACATTCGATTCCTCGGCGGGGCGCGCCGGGGCGGTGCTCACGTGGTCGCCCAGAAGATTGATTGGCAATTCGTAGCCGACGTCGCCCACGTACTTGAAGCCGTTTTCGCGATCCTTCGCCAGCCACTGCTCGCGAGTCATCATGAACTCGGTGAGGTAGGCGATTCGGCCACACTCTGCCTTGCGCACCACATCCAGCTGCGGGGTAAGGCCGGCGTTTCCGAGTACTTTGCGGGCGGCGCGATTGTGATGTTCCGTGGCTGCCAACAACACAGTTGCCTCGGACATGGCAAAAGTGGCGTCCACGCAGGCGCGCGTTACCTCCGTACTCATCCCGCCGGCCCACCATGAACACATGGTCCAGATGCCCATCTCGAGGATAGACGGATCCGGTTTATACCCTTGGAAGCGGTAGATCGAGACGAGCGCTCCAGTTTCGCGGGTTACTGCCGAAACTGCTGACATCTGACCACGGCGGGTGGCACGCATGACCGCCGCTATGCGCGCCACCACCTCGGCGTGGTCGGCGGGCTGCGCCCAACTCAACGTGGCATTGAACTGGGGGTTTCGCGTGGACAGGTATAGCGGCCAAGCATCCGCGACATTAACTGGACGGAAAACCAGTGCCTCGGACTCAATCTGTTCGAGTGTCTCTGTCAGCGCCAGAAAGTCGAAGCTCATGAACTGTCCCGCGATTGTGTGAGGGGTGGGTTTTCCCGAGGGGAAAGAAACCCATGATCTCACTCTAGCAGGATTTTCGTGATCAATGTCACCCCGGATGAGGGGTGGGCAGAACAAACCAAACCTGATCCCGTATGGAACCAGTCCCGCATCAAAGCATCCAGAGTTTCGAAGACGATGCCGTACTGAGCGCCATCATCAACGGAATCGGCGAGGCTGTTGCCCTGCTCGATCGAAACTGGACGTTCGTCTATTGCAACGATACCTATCTGCGCTGGGTGGGCCTCCCGCGCTCGAAGGTAGTGGGGAGCAAGCCGTTCGAGTTTGTCAAAAACTTCGAGAAGAGCGTCTTCTACGAGCCGATGAAGAAGTGCCAGATAGGCCGGGAAGACGTTGTGAAGGTTTCCTACTCGGCGATCCTGGATACCTGGCTTGAGATGCGCTGTTTTCCCTACGGGGACGGATTTGTCGCCTTCGGCCGGCGCGCCGTCCCGAGCATGGTCAAGCAGCAGGAATTGGCCAAGAAGGCCGTGATTGACGAACAGACCCAGTTGGGCAACAAGCTCGGACTGGAGGAGCGACTGCAGACGCTGCTAGAGCGGCGGGCACCTCTGTCGCTCATTCTCGTGGGTTTGGATCGTCTCAACGAGATCAGCGGCCTGCATGGGTACGACACGGCCGAGGCTGCGCTATTGGAGGTTGCTTCGGTGCTCAACTCCGCCACGGCCAGCCATGAAACCGTCTACCGAATCACCGGCGACGAGTTCGCAGTGGTGGTGGCCTCCGACGACATCGAGGCGGCCCTGGCGAGAGCGGAAGAGTTCGTCGAGGGCCTGCACCGCCCCATTCTTCGCGGAAGCTCCCAGGTCACGCTCACTGCTCATGCAGGTGTGGTGACCGCACCGCAGGATGGTGACTCGGTGGTAGTGCTGCTCAAGCGCGCCAGCCTGGCCCTGCGGGATGCGCGAAAGATGTCCAAGGATCTCGGCAAGGATTCTCATGTGACGCTTTACCGGGCCGAACTCGAACTTGCCTCCAAGCGGCGGGCACAGCTTCGAGAGGAGCTGCGTGCGGTCATCAGCGGTACTGAGTTCGTGCTGCTCTACCAGCCCAAGGTTGAACTCCAGACCGGGGCGATCAGCGGGGCCGAAGCCCTGATCCGCTGGCAGCACCCGAGGCGCGGGCTTCTGACCCCGGGTGTCTTCCTCGACATCGCTCGCGATTCAGGGCTCATGCCGGCGCTGGATAGCTGGGTGATGCGAGCCGCGTGCGAGGCGATCGCCTCGCTGACGGCCCAAGGGCATCGAACCGTGGTCAGCATCAACCTGAGCGTGGAGTCCCTGTCCAATCCCGAGGTTTGCGACATCCTGGACGGGCATCTGAGGGCCACCGGGGCAGACCCGAAGCTGCTCGAGATCGAGATCCCCGAAGGCGCCTTGATGCAGGACCTGGATACCTGCCTGAATGTGCTTACGCAGTTCTGCCTGATGGGTACGCAACTGAGCATCGATGACTTCGGAGCCGGATACGCGTCATTTGCCTACTTGGCTCAGTTTCCGGTGGCTACGCTGAAGATCGATAGAAGCTTCGTGACCGACTTGGGACGCAACCCCACTAATCGAACCATCGTGCAGGCGATCATCCGGCTGGCCCATGCGCTGGGTAAGGAAGTCGTCGCCGAGGGGGCAGAGACGGAGGAGGAGCTCAAGACTCTGCGCAAAATGAAATGCGACAAGGTCCAAGGCTATGTCATCTCGAAGCCTGTCCCGCTGGAGGTGCTGGCTGAGATGGTCAGCCGCCGCGGCGCCAAGGCACCGCAGCCAGACCCAACATCGATTTGAACCTCTGCGTTTGACGCAGTCAGCGGGGCGCAGTCTGCGGGCTCGGGTATTCAGATCAGAGCAGTCACGCCAAGGCACAATCCCGACTCAGCGGCGTAGGTTCCTGCCGCTGGGGAGGATGAAGTGCCGCATGAGCACCGCTCGATCGTTGATCTTCTGAGTTCGGCCACCGTTGTGCCCCTGGGCATCTTGCAGTCTTCGCGCGCCCCGAAGATGTCGCAGGCCGAGTGCGTCGCCCGCGCCGGCGCAGCTTGTCCCCATTGCGACTCGCCCGAAATCTCTGGCGGTGGCCTCTCGGCCAGGATAGGCACGACCAAACAGTCGGTCTGGGGCTGTGAGTCTGGCTGGAGCGAGTGGATCACGACCCTCTGCCTCAGCGGGTTCATTGCCGGGACCCACCGACGCGGGGAGGCAGCGTGAGCGCTACACCGCAGCCGCAGGATAGCCAGTTCGGCCAGCTGGACTCCCTCTTCGAGGTGGAGCGCCCCGCTGAAGGGCATTCCGTCTGGCCGTTGCTGGCGGTGCTGTCAGGAGTCTTCGTGATCCAGCTGGACCTCTTCGCCACGCTTGTGGCGATGCCGTCGATCCAGCTTGCCCTAGGCTTCGATGGCGGATCGCTGGCCTTTCTGATTGCCGGTTACTCGATCGCGAACGCGTCGCTTCTGATCTCCTCCGGGCGGCTCGGTGATGTCTTCGGACCGCGGCGCATGTACTTACTGGGGCTGTGCCTCTTTGCTATGGCTAGTCTCGGGGCTGCATCCGCACAAGGGCTCGCATCGTTGGCTGTGGCCAGAACGGTCCAAGGGGTCGCGGCCGCGCTTATCCAGCCGCAGGTCTTGGGCGTCATCGCACAGACGTATCAGGGCGACGCTTCGAAGCGAGCCTTTGCTGCCTACGCCTTCACGATGGGCCTGGGTAGCGTCGTTGGGCAGCTCCTGGGCGGGCTCGCACTCTCGATGGATCCGCTTTCCTTGGGGTGGCGAGGGGTCTTTGTTGCAATGGTCCCGACCGCCCTTGCGTGCATGCTGCTTGGCTTCGTGGCAATCCCCCGTCGTGCGCGAGGGCGAGCTCAAAGCCTCGATTGGGCTGGTGTGGCGTTCTCGATCGCCCTGCTGACCATGCTCACGGCCCCTCTGACGATTGGTTCATCGCTCTGGCCGACCATGGTCAATGCCGCGCTCTTTCTCGGCGCACCCCTGGTAGCCTTCTTGTTCCTGCGACACCAGACGAAGCTCTACGAATCCAGACGCCCCCACATGTTGCCAATGCGGCTGCTAGTGATTCGGAACACCCAGGTGGATCTGCTTGCGGTCTTCTGCTTCTTCTGTGGCGTAGCCTCGTTCCATGTGCTGCAAAGCCTGAGCTTGCAGCAAGCACAAGGGGCTTCGCCTATCCAGACCGGGCTGGTCTTTGCCACCATGGCGGTTGCCTTCATGATCTCTTCGGCTGCCGCGCCCGCACTGGCAAAGCGCCTGGGATCCGGTGCGATCGTGCTGGGCGCTGTGGTGCTCATCGCCAGTCATGCCCTGAACATGGCCAGCGCGCTGCTGGGACTCGGCCTGGCTGCACAGGCGGTTGCAATCTTCACGGCGGGCTTGGGTCTCGGCGCGGTCATGGGGCCTTTGATCAGCTCAGTCATGGCGCGCGTGCCCACGATGGATGCAGGAGCGATGTCGGGCGTGGTTTCGACGCTTCAGGCCTCGGCCAATGCCATCGGCGTGGCGGTGGTTCCCATGCCTTTCCTCGCGGCGGCTGCCGCATCAAGCGCGCAGGCTCGCGTAGTCGGCTACGCGACCAGCATGGCGCTGCTGATTGGTCTTGCCCTGTTCGTGGCGTTTCTGACGGTACTGAGAAGGCGACGTAGCTAGGCCCCGTCAACCCCGACCTGGCACCGGCAGGTTCCGTTCCCCGGATTGAGGCGCTGGTCGAGCAGTGCAAGGCTTGCATGCCGGTAAAGGTCGCGGGGGGTGGCAGCGCCCGCACGTGACACACAGCCGGCATTGAGGGGCATCT
>CAILKA010000709.1 GCA_903834645.1 uncultured beta proteobacterium | reverse complement strand
GTACTTCGCCACTTCCTCGAAGAAATCCATCACGGTGCAGAAGTGCAGCTCGATGCAGTGGCCGAAGTCGTCGATCTACATGCACTTGGACAGGCAGGTCTCGACATAGGCGATGCCGTTGCAGATGGTGAAGGCCGCTTCCTGCACGCAGGTGCCTCCGGCCTGCTTCATGTGCGAGCCGGACACCGAGATCGGCAGCCACTCGGGCGCAGCATGGTTGCAGTACGCGATGACGTCGGTGGCGAGCCGCACCGAGGCCTCGATCGGCAGGAACTGCGTGCCGCGGGCTACGTACTCCTTGATGGGGTCGTTCTGGATCTGCACGATGCAGTCGCCCGTGGGCGTGCCGCGCTTCTCGTACAGCGCGAGCATCCAGGCCGCGAAGATGGGGCCGATGCAGTTGGCCGTGGAAAACACATGCCCGACCTTGTCGAGCGGGATGCCGTCGAACACCCGCTCCACGTCGTCCAGCGACGTCAGCGCCACGCCGATCTGCCCGACCTCGTCGCGCGCCATCACGTGGTCGGAGTCATAGCCCACCTGGGTGGGCAGGTCGAGCGCGATCGACACACCGCCCGTCGATCCCTGCTCCATCAGGTAGCGGTAGCGCTTGTTGGCGTCCTCGGCCGAGCCGAAGCCCGCGTACATCTCGGTCTTCCAGAGCTTGGCGCGGTAGCCGCCGGGCGTGAAGCCGCGCGTCCATGGCGCCTCGCCCGGGAAGCCGAGGTCTCGCGCCGCATCCCAGCGCACCTGGCTGAGCGTGGCGGCGGTGTAGAGCGGGTCGACGCGAAAGCCGCTGCTCGTCTCGAAGCTGTGGCGCCAGCCCTTGGCCAGATCGTTCGCGTGCAGGTCGCGCCAGCGCTGCTCCTCCGGCGGCAGGGGGGGTGCGTCGTGCGGGGTCATGGCTTGCTCCTGGGGCGTGTGTGCGAGGCGGCGCGCGTCATTGCATGCGCGACGGCAGCCAGGTGATCAGCCAGGGGAAGGCGATCATCAGGCCGATGACGATGAAGTGCGCGAAGACATGGGGCCAGACGCCCGCGAAGACTTCGCGCGTGGGTCTTCCCGTGTATCTCGCGACCACGAAGACGTTCAGCCCCACCGGCGGCGTCAGCAGGCCGATCTCGGCGATGATGACCACGAGAACGCCGAACCAGATGGGGTCGAAACCCAGCGCCACGATCACCGGCAGCACCACGGGCACCGTGAGGATCAGGATCGCGATCTGGTCCATGATGGCGCCGAGGATCACGTACATGAGCACGATGAGCATCAGGATCACGTAGGGCGAGACTTCCCAGGCTCCCACGGCGGCAACCAGGCTCTGCGTGGTCTGGGTCAGGGTGATGAAGTAGCCGAAGACCCGTGCGCCGACGATGATCAGGAAGATCATGCAGCTCGTGCCCGCCGCGCTGACCAGCGCCTTGATCAGGCTGGCGCGGTTAACCTTGCCGCGCCATATCGCGATCAGGAAGGCCCCGAAGGCGCCCAGGCCCGAGGCCTCGGTGGGCGTGGCGATGCCCGAGTAGATGGTGCCGGTGACGGCCATGAAGAGCAGCAGCACGGGCCCGATGGCGCCCAGGCTGCGGATCTTCTCGGCCATGGTGTAGCTGGAGCCGAGCGGCGCCCGCGAAGGGTCGAGCTTCACCAGCGTGTAGACCGTGAGGATGATGGTCAGCATCACCAGCAGGCCCGGAATGATGCCCGCGATGAGCAGCTTGCCGATGTTGACGTCGGCGATGATTCCGTAGAGCACCAGCGCCACGCTGGGCGGAATCAGCATCGCCAGCGTGCCGGAGATCGCCACCACGCCGCAGGCCATCTTCGGCTCGTAGCCCTGCTTCATCATGGCCGGCACCGTGATGGCCGACAGCGTGGCTGCCGAGGCCGTGCTGGAGCCCGAGATGGCGCCGAAGCCGGCGCCCGCGAGCGCCGTGGCGATGCCCAGCCCGCCCGGCACCCGCCCCACCCAGGTGGCGGCCGTGCGGAACAG
>CAILKA010000708.1 GCA_903834645.1 uncultured beta proteobacterium | reverse complement strand
CTGTCTGTCTCCGGTCGCGCTCGAGCTGGCACGCCTGGCCGCCTTGGCGGGTGACCGCTTCTCGGTCGCGCTGGCCGCCAAGGTGCTGCAGCGCAACCCGCTCGCGCTGGCCGATGCCTGGGCCGAGGCAGAGCGCGCGCAGTTGCTGACCGATGGGCGGCCCTGCAGCCAGATCATGCTCGAGGCGTTACGCGCAGGCGTGCCGCCGCCATTGGCCACCGAGCTTCACGCGCGCATCGCCGCCGCGACGCCCCAACACTAACGTGAATGTAACGCTGCGGCTGATATAACGGCCGTATTGAGTTGTCATCACCGCTGACCCCGCACAGGGAGCTGCTCCGGAACAGGGGCGCGGGTCGTCGAAGATGCAGGGGCTCACAGAGCCGCGAAGCCCGGGTGCAACCAGGTCCCATCCGGCAATCCGACTGCCCGGCCTGCGTCCGCGGCATGATGCGCGGATGAATCCTCAGCGCGACTGGCCCGCTGCGCCTGCCGGGCGCTCGGCGGCATGGTGGACGGTGGCCTTCGTCGGCGAGGTGCTGCTGGCCTGCGCGCGGCGGGCACGCGGCGGGCCCGGATCGGCCCCCGGCGAATGGCTACGGCTGCTCGACCACGCCGGTCCCCGGTCCGTTCCGATCGTGCTGCTCACCTGCAGCCTGATCGGCCTGATGCTCGCCTACATGGCGGGCGCACAGCTGGGCCGCATCGGCGCCCAGGCCTACCTTGCAGACGTCGTCACGGTGGGCATGGTGCGCGAGCTGGCCGGCATGATGACGGGGATCGTGCTGGCCGGTCGGGTCGGTGCCTCGTTTGCCTCGCAGCTCGCCGCGATGCGCGCCGGCGAGGAGATCGACGCGCTGCGCGTGCTGGGCGTGGACCCGGTCGCCCACCTCGTGCTGCCCAGGCTGGGGGCCCTCGTGCTGCTGGCCGCACCGCTGATCGTGCTCGGGGCCCTGGCAGGCGTGCTCGCCGGCTGGCCTGCCGCGGTGCTGGCCTACGGGCTGTCGAGCTCCGAGTACCTGCACCAGTGCCTGCGCGCCCTCACCCCCACGCACCTGTGGATCGGACTCTTCAAGGGCGTGCTCTATGCCGCGCTGGTGGCGCTGGCCAGCTGCCGCGAGGGCCTGCACGCCGGGCGCAGCGCCCAGGCGGTGGGCGAGGCCACGACCGCAGCCGTCGTGCGCTCGCTCGTGTGGATCGTCGCAGCCGCGTGCACGACGACCGTGGTCTTCACCGCGCTCGGGTATTGAGGATGGCAGCGCACCCCCGCGGCGAGCCCGCCCACACCCCGCTGCTGCAGGCCGAGGGCCTGTGGCTCCTGGCCGGCGGCCGGCCGGTGCTGCGTGAGGTCGGCTTCGAGGTGGCGCGTGCCGAGGTGCTCGTCATCGTCGGGCCCAGCGGCAGCGGCAAGAGCACCTTGCTGCGCCATATCGCCGGGCTCGACCGGCCTGCGCGCGGCCGCGTGCGTGTGCAGGGCGAGGACCTCCATGCCGGTGACGAGGATGCACAGCAGCGGCTGCGGCGCCGCCAGGGCGTGATGTTCCAGTCCGGCGCGCTGTGGAGCTCGCTGACAGTGGGGGAGAACCTGATGCTGCCGATGCGGCTGTTCACCACGCTGGACGAGCAGGCCCTGCGCGCACGTGCGCACGCGCTGCTCGAGCGCGTCGGCCTGGCCGACGCCTTCGCGCTGGCGCCGGCGCAGCTCTCGGGCGGGATGCGCAAGCGCGCGGCGTTGGCACGCGCGCTGGCGCTCGACCCGCCGCTCTTGCTGCTGGACGAACCGGGCTCGGGGCTCGATCCGCTCAATGCGCAGCGCCTGGACGAACTCGTGCTGGAGTTGAGGCACCATCTGGGAACGGCGGTGGTGATGGTCACGCACGAGATCCGCAGCGTGCGCGCGGTGGCCGACCGCGCGCTCTACCTGGACGACAAGGAGATGACGATGACGGCAATCGGCACGCCCGAGGAGCTGGCCGGACATGCCTCGAGCGTCGTGCGCCGCTTCTTCGCCGCCGGCGGGGAGCTCGGGTCATGAGCGCCCCGGCCCGGCCTGGCGGCTCCGCGCAGGCCTGGCGCATCGGCGCGCTCGCACTGGGCGGTGCCGCCGTGCTCGTGGCCGCACTCGTGGCCTCGGGCCTGCGCGGCTGGGGCGAGCGCGAGCGCGCGCTGATGCGCTTCACCTCCTCGGTGTGGGGCCTGCAGGTGGGCGCCCCGGTGGTGCTGCGCGGGGTGCGGGTGGGCGAGGTCACCTCCATCGGCCTGCCCGGCGCGGCCACGGGCGTGCTGGCGCTGCCGGTGGTGGCCACGCTCGACAGCGAACCGCTGCGCACGCTTGTGGGCCCGCAGGCCAGCGGGCCCGCGCTGCCCGCCCTCGTGGCGCAGGGGCTCGTGGCGCGGCTCTCGACGCAAAGCCTGCTCACCGGGCTGCTCTACGTCGATCTCGACTTCGACCCGGCGCGAGCCGGCGCGCGCCCGACGGGCCCAGGCGCTCAGGAGGCGGCCGAGATCCCCACGGCACCCACGCGGCTGCAGGCGCTGCAGGCCCAGCTCGAGGGGCTCGATCTCGCACGCATCGGTCGCGACCTGGCCGAGGTGTCGGCCGGGCTGCGGCAGATGCTGGCCGAGCCCCAGGCGCGCCAGGCGCTGCGGCGCACCGCCGAGGCGGCGCAGGCCGTTCAGCAGGCCAGCCTGCGACTGCAGGCACAGGCGACCACGCTGGCGGGTCCGCTCACCGGCACGCTGGAGGAGACGCGCCGCGCTGCAGCCTCGCTCGCACCGCTGGCTGGGGACATCGGCGCGGCCGTGCGCCAGGTCTCGGCTGCGGCGGGGCAGGTCGCTGCAGCGGCCTCGCAGGCGGGGGCACTCGCCACGGCCGGTGCACCCGCGCTCGCGCGCGCGCAGCAGGCGGCCGAAGAGCTGGCACGGGCCGCCACGGCGCTCACGGCGCTGGCCAGTGACGATTCGTCGCTGCGCCGGCGTACCGACGAGGCGCTGGGGGAGGTGGCGCGTGCGGCGCGCGCGCTGCGCGAGCTGGCGGAGTTGCTGGAGAGGCAGCCCGAGGCGATCCTGCGCGGTCGGCGTTGAGGCGCGGACGCGCCGCGCAGGGGCGCGCGCAGACTCAGGCTGCTTGCCGGGCCGCTCCAGCGTGCCGCAGAGCCTGGGCCGGGTCCGGGGCCTGTGCCCGCACAGCCTCACTCTCTTGGGCTGACAGCGGTGCAGGCCAGCCCAGCAGCGCGCTGGCCTGCGCGGCGCGCTCGAGCAGTTGGCTGTGGCTGCCCGCGCCCAGGTGCACGAAACCGTGGTGGTGGTTGCCTGTCCACTTGAAGTCGCGCGCGAGCGCATCGCCATACTTGGGCAGGCTCAGCACCCACCCGTCGGGGCAGGCGCGCGCAAAGGCCGCACGCTGCGCGGATGTGGGAGGCGCAGGCACGCGCTGCGGATCGAAGGCGCGGTAGACGAGGCTGGCGGCCACGGCGGCCGTGGGCTCGGTGCGCGGCACAGCCGCGGGGTCCTGGCCCAGCGCCAGAGCCAGGCCGATGGCGTGCGGATCCACCCCTGTCACGCGCCGGTACAGGTCACCGAACTGCGAGGCCAGGCGCGGGTTGCATTCGATCACGCTCAAGCGGTCGCTCACGGGGTCGTGGAAGAACTCGAGGTTGAACAGGCCGTGGCGAAAGCCGATGGCCTCCAGGAAGCGCCGCGCCACGTCCAGCGCGCGCGCACCCACGGCGGGCGGCAGCCGCGCCGGGAGCTCCCAGCGCATGAAGGCACGCGTGCCGGGATACATCACGGCGCGCACCACTCCCAGCGCCTCGATGCGCCCGCCAGCTACCCAGCCGTCGAGGTTGAACTGCGGCACCTCGGCAGGCAGGGGCTCTTCCAGAAGCATGCGGTGTGCACTGCCGGCCTCGGGCAGGCGTTCACGGCACAGGCGGTCGAAGGGATCCACCAGGTGGTGGATGACCCAGCGCTCGCGCGCCGAAAAGCGCGTGTGCGCCTGCAGTTCCTGGCGTGAACCCACCGCACGCGCGAGCACCGAGAAGGCGGCCTTCACGGGCTTGACGAAGGCCGGGTAGGCCAGGCCTGCCGGGATGTCGTCGCCGTAGTCGGCCTGCAACTCGGCGAAACCGAGGTTGGACTCGGGCGCCACGCGCGCGAGCACGCGCCGCGCGTGCAGCTTGTGCTGCGCCGCCAGGATCGCCTCGGGCGCGGTGCCGGGCAGGCCGAGCCGCTCGGCCACGAGCGCGGCGGCCAGCGCACCGAAGTGCTCCTGGTGCGACAGCACGGCGCACCAGCCCAGGCGCCGGCCGCGCGCAGCCTGGCGCGCCGCAAAGCGGCTGTGGTCGTACCAGGCCAGACGCACGTTGGAAGGAAAGGCAAAGAGGTCGAAGCCGGCGCGGTCGAAGCTCGGGCCGCCTGCGGCCTGCAGCCGCGCCAACGCCTGCGCGTCCCAGTCGTGCGCGAAGAGCCAGCCGGCGCGGGCGCGGACGCGGGTGCTCATCGGCAGGCCCCGGGGCAGGCTCGGCGGAGCATGCGGCCCCGCGTCACCGGGAGCAGGCTCACCGGGTGAGCCACCGGCGAGCCGCGAAGCTCAGCGCGTCGACGAGCGCGACCATCGCGAGCATCGCCGCCAGGATCGTGCAGGTCTTGCCCATGTGGAACAGGCCCATGTGGAAGACAAGCAGCTGCCCCAGGCCGCCCGCGCCGACCACCCCCAGCACCGCCGCGGCACGGATGTTGTTCTCCCAGCGGTACAGCGTGTAGCTCAGCAGCTGCGGCAACACCTGCGGCAGCGTGGCGTACAGGAACACGCGCAGCCGGCCCACGCCCTGTGCGCGCAGCGCATCGCCGGGCCCGGGCGGGGCGTTCTCGATGGCCTCGGCAAAGAGCCGCCCCAGCACGCCTGCGGTGTGCGCGGCCAGCGCCAGCGTCCCGGCAAAGGGCCCGAGGCCGGCAGCAATCAGCAGCAACGCCGCCCAGACGAGCTCGGGCACCGAGCGCAGCGCGTTGAGCAAGAGCCGGGTCGGGGCGCGCGCACGCGCCGCATCACCTGCGTGCAGGCGGCTGGCCGGCAGCGCGAGCACGAGGCCTGCCGCGGCAGCCAGCACCGTGCCCAGGGCCGAGATCGCCAGCGTCTCCCACGTCCCGATCGCCACCTTGTGCAGGAAGGCCGGGCTCGTGTCGGGCGGGAAGAACTCGGCCAGGAAGCGGCCCATCGCGCGCGCAGCCTCGGCGGAAAACAGGTTGCCCCATTGCAGGTCGAGGCTCCAGAAACTCCCCACCACGAGCGCCACCACGGCCGCAGCGAACCAGCAGGCGCGGCAGCGCGCATCGAGCAGGCCAGGCGGCGTGCCCCAGGGCTCCTGGGCGGGGCGGGGGGTGGCAGGGGTCGTCACGACACCTCCTCACCCGAGCGCACGGCGCAGGCCGGCACTGATGCGGTCAGCCAGCGCCACGAGTGCGACGAAGACCGCCAGCATCGTGAGCACCTCGCCGCCGTTGAACATCTTCATCGAGTTGTCCATCTGCTGGCCCAGGCCACCGGCCCCGACGAAACCCAGCACGACGGAGCTGCGGATCGCGCATTCCCAGCGGTAGACGGTGTAGCTCGTGAGCTCGGCGGCGTTCTGCGGCAGCAGCCCGTAGCTGAAGGCCTGCAGGCGCGAGCTGCCGTTGCGCAGCAGGCTGCGCGTGGCGTGGTCCTCGCCGCTTTCCAGGATCTCGGCGTAGACCTTGCCGAGCATGCCGCCATAGGTGAGCGCGATCGCGAGCACGCCGGCCGTGGGTCCCAGGCCCACGACGCGCACGAAGACGAGCGCCCAGACCAGCTCGGGGACGCTGCGCAGCGCCACCAGCGCCCAGCGCGCGAGCTGGCGCACGAACCAGGGCAGGCGCGCCATGCGGCCCGATAGCGCCGACACCGACAGCACCCGCGTGGCCAGCAGCGTCAGCGGCAGCGCCACCACCAGCGCCAGCGTCATGCCCGCGGTGGCAATGGCCACCGTGCGCCAGGTCTCGCGCGCCACCATCACGAGGAAGGCGGGGTCGTGCGCAGGCGGCAGGAAGCTCGCGAGGAACTGCCCCGTCACCTCGCGGTTCTTCTGCTCGAAGAGCACCCAGGGACGGAACTCCGTGGCCACTGCCAGCGGCCACAGCAGCACCAGTGCGGCCAGTGTCCAGAACAGGCGCCCAACCCACGCCGGGTCGCGCTGAGTGGGGGAAGGCAAGGCGGCGGGGACGTTCATCGTCGGGTGGTGCGGGGGCCGCGTGCCTTCAGCGGCAGTGCATCGCCGCAGGCGCCGGGGCCGCGGAAGCGGCAGGCGACGCCGCCTCGAACGTGCCCGCCCCGGGCAAGGCCCCGCCGCCCGATGCGGGCGCCGCCCCCATCAGCTCGTGCTCGTGCTGTGCATAAAGCGCGCGCAGGCGCTCGGGGGTGACCTCGGCGGCGGGCAGGTCGAAGGCGAGCTCGCCCGCGCGCAGCCCGACGATGCGCGGGAAGTGCGCCAGCGCCACATCCACCTGGTGCAGCGTGGCCACCAGCGTGACACCACGCTCGCGCGCCTGCCCCACGAGCGTGCCGATGGCCTGGCGCGCACGCGTGGGGTCCAGCGCCGACAGCGGCTCGTCCACCAGCCACAGCCGCGCCGGCGCCAGCAGCACACGCGCCAGCCCCACGCGCTGGCGCTCGCCGCCGGAGAGCCGGTCCACCCGCTCGAAGAGCTTGTCGGCCAGGTCGAAGCGCTCCAGCGCCGCGTGCGCGGCCGGGATGTCCACCGGGTAGTAGAGGCTGCGCAGGCTCGTCCACAGGCTCATCGCCGGCAGCCGGCCGGCGAGCACCGAGGTGACCACGCGCTGGCGCGGCGGCAGCGGCGGCACCTGCGGGGCCAGGCACAGCTGCCCGCGCAGCCGCTGCAGCGAACGGCGAGACAGCGCCCACGGCTGGCTGCCATCCAGCCGCAGCGTGCCGCCAGCGGGCGCCAGCGCACAGGCGATGGCCGCCAGCAGCGTCGTCTTGCCCGATCCCGACGGGCCGATCACGGCCACTTGCTCGCCTGCGGCCACCTGCAGCGTGAGCGAGTGCAGTGCCGCAGGCGCACCGGCGCGCGCAGCCGGATGGCGTGCCTGCAACGCCTGCAGTTCGATCTTCAAGGGTTCCCCTTCCTGCGCATGGCGCCATGCGCGCGCCACCGTGTGCGCGCGCGCCGACGGTGGCTCAGATCAGCCCGGCGCTGCGGCCCGCCGACTCCAGGCCCTTGTAGTTCTCGGGCGAGGTCGTGATGTAGCGCGTGGCGCGGTTGAGCTGCAGGATCTCGCGGCCCTCGGGGGTGGAGCTGTCGAGCTCGAGCAGCGCCCTTTGCACGCGCTGGCGCAGCTCGGCCGGCGAGTCCGCGTGCATCGACCAGTTGTAGTTGAAGAAGGTGGGCGTGGTGTAGAAAACGTCCACCGCCTTCGTGTCGACCTTGTTGTCGGAGACGAACTTGCGCCACACCGTGATGTCCAGCGCCGCCGCGTCCACGCGCCCGCTGACCACCGAGGCGATGGTGGCATCGTGCGCGCCGCTGTAGGCGATGCGCCGGAAATCCTTCTCCGGGGTGATGTTGGCCTGCAGCAGGAAGTGCCGCGGCATCAGGTGGCCCGAGGTGCTGCTGGCCGAGCCGAAGCTCACCTGCTTGCCCTTGAGGTCGGAGAGCTGCTTGATGCCCGAATCGGTCTTGGCGATGAAGACCGACTGGAACTTGGTGTCCTCCTCGCGCTGCGCGATCGGCACGATCTTGCCGCCCGAGCGCAGCTGCGCCTGCACGTGCGTGAAGCCGCCGAACCACACCAGGTCGACGCGCTTGTTGACCAGGGCCTCCACCGCCGCCGGGTAGTCGGTGACGGGCGTGAACTCCACCTTCATGCCCAGGCGCTTCTCCAGGTAGGCCGCCAGCGGCGTGAACTTGCGCACCTGCTCGGTGGCTGCCTCCTCGGGAATCGTGGTCACGCGAAAGACCTGCTGGGCGTGGGATATCGCGCCGAAGGTGACGAGGGCACAGGTCATCAGCGCCTTGAGCGTGCGCGAGGGGGACAGGCTGATCATCGGTGGGCTCCAGGAGTGGTGCGGGAAAGGAATGGTGCAGGACGCAAAGCCGCAGACTCTAGCGCGAGGCGGCTGATAAAGTGGGCCGCGCGGGCTTGCGCGCGGCGCGCGCTCACCCTGGTCGTCCCCTGGTCACCCCCTTGGTCACCCCCCCCGATCGCCGCTGATCGCCCCCGGAACGCTGCGTGAACTCCCCCGACTTCCTTCAACTGCATCAGATCGACGACCGGGCTCTGGCGGCCGAGGCGGCAGCCGGATTGCTCGCTGCGTCGGCGCAGGTCTCGCCCAAATTCTTCTACGACCCGCTGGGCTCGCGCCTGTTCGACGCCATCACCGAGACTGCCGAGTACTACCCCACGCGTACCGAGGCCGCGATCCTGGCGCGCCACGGCGGGGCGATCGCGCAGGCCGCGCTGGAGGCGGCCGGGCCCTCGCCTGCCCTCGTGGACCTCGGAGCGGGCAACTGCGCGAAGGCGGCGCGGCTCTTTGGCAGCTTCGCGCCGCGGCACTACGTGGCGGTGGACATCTCGGTGGAGTTCCTGCGCCAGTCGCTGCAGTGCCTGCAGCGCGAGTTCCCCTCGATGCGCATGACAGGCATCGGACTGGACTTCTCCTCGCGTCTGGCGCTGCCCGAGGGCGTGGTCGCGGGCCCGGCGGTGGTGTTCTACCCGGGCTCGAGCATCGGCAACTTCGACCCTGCGCAGGCGCAGCGCCTGCTCGTGCAGACGCGCGAGGCGGCCGCCGGCGGGGCCTTGCTGATCGGCGTGGACCTGGTCAAGCCCGTGGAGGTGCTGGAAGCCGCCTACGACGACGCCCTGGGCATCACGGCGGCCTTCAACCTGAACCTGCTCAACCACCTGAACCGGCTGCTGGGGGCGGACTTCCGGTTGCGCGAATGGCAGCACCTCGCCGTCTACGACGAGGCGCACGCACGCATCGAGATGCACCTGGAGGCGCGGCGCAGCCTCACCGTGAACTGGAGCGGGGCGCAGCGCCGCTACGCCGCGGGCGAGCGCATCCACACCGAGAACTCCTACAAGTGGACGGTGGCGGGCTTCGAGGCGCTGTTGCGCTCCGCGGGCTTTGCGCGGGTGCGCCACTGGTGCGACGACGCCGGCTGGTTCGGCGTGTTCCTGGCCTCGGGCTGAGAACGCCGGGAGCGCGCGTTCAGGCGGCGCAGGTCCGAAAGCCCGCGGGCACATCGTGCCGGTGCGCGACGAAGAAGTTGCGGTAGCGCACCTCACGCAGGCGCGGCTGCGTCAGGCACGAGGCGCCCCGCAGCACCGGTCGGCCGTCGAACCAGGGCGCCGAGTACTCGCGGTAGGGATGCGGCACGAAGCCCGGGTAGGGGGCGAAGGCACTGCCTGTCCACTCCCATGCATCGCCCCAGGTGAACGCCCCGGGTTGCGTGCACGCGGCACGCTCCCATTCGTGCTCGGTGGGCAGCCGCCGGCCGGCCCAGCGGCACCAGGCCATCGCCTCGTGCCACGACAGGTGGCAGGCGGCCTCCTCGCGCACCAGCGGCTGCCAGCGCCCGTCGCGCCAGTTCTGCCACCGCTGCCCCAGGCGGCGCAGGTAGCGCGGCACGGGGCCGCTCTCGTCGCCCGGATCGGGCGGCTCGGCGGCGCTCGCGCTGGCCGCGGCCAGCGTGCGCCAGCGCTGCGAGGGGCCCTGGAGCCATTGCCAGCCCGCAGGCGTCCACCAGCGCACGTCCGTGTAGCCGCCTGCTTCCACGAAGGGCAGGAACTCGGCCCAGCGCAGCGCCTGCGCATCGATCTGGCAGGCACCCAAGTCCACCTCGTGCGCGCCCACCTCGTTGTCGAAGGCGAAGCCCTCCTCGGCCATGCGGCCGGTGCGGCCCGTGCGCCAACGCGCCGCGGGCAGCGTCAGGGGCGCGGGCGGCTCCGGCAGGGACCTGGCCTGCCAGCGCGCATCCTCCAGCGGCACGCCGAGCGCGCGCGCCATGTACAGCGCCGCCTCGTGGTGCATGTCCTCGTGCAGCAGCACGAGGTGGAAGAAGTAGCGTTCCTCGGCGTCGCGCGCCTGGGCCAGCAGCGCCAGCGTGGCGTCGAGCCCGGCCGCGAGTTCGTCTTGCAGCGCCCCAATGCCGGGCAGCTCCAGGCTCCAGCGCGCGGCATGCGCCACGCGCGTGGAGTCAAAGCAGGCATCGGACTGCGCCCGTCGGGCCGGACGCAGCGGCTGCAGCGGGTCGGCGCGCACACCCTGCGCCCACTGCGGATGGCGCTCCAGCCAGCGTGTCTGGAACCAGCCGATGTGGCCGAGCTCCCACAGCGGCGGGTTGAGCGTCTCGTCGCAGGGCACCTCCAGGCCGGGCAACGTCGGCTGCCAGCGCGCAAACATGGCCAGCGTGTCGCCCCGCGCCTGGCGCAGCAGCTGCCCGAGCGCGGCCGCATCGCCGCGGCGTGCGAGCCACGCGGCGTCCGGCGGGGCGGTTAGGCTTGGAGGGTGCATCGAAAGAAGTCCATCGTCCTCGTCACGCCGGCCCTGGCCGACGCCAACAACGGCAACTGGCAGACCGCCCGGCGCTGGGCGAGCCTGCTCGCGCCAGCTTACCGCGTGCGCCTGGCCGCCGGCTGGGCCGCGGGCGATGCGCCAGCCGACGCGATGATCGCGCTGCACGCCCGGCGCTCGGCCAGCTCGATCGCCGCCTGGCACGACGCGCGCCCGGGCGCGCCGCTGGTCGTTGCCCTCACCGGCACCGACCTCTATCGCGACATCGCCTGCGACGCGCAGGCGCAGCGCTCGCTCGAGCTGGCCGACGCGCTCGTGGTGCTCAACGAGCTGGGCGTGCGCAGCCTGCCCGAGGCGCTGCACGCACGCTGCCATGTGGTGCTGCAGTCGTGCAGCCGGCGCGCGCCCCGTGCGGACAAGCCGCGGCGCAGGCTGCGTGCGGTCGCGGTGGGACACCTGCGCGAGGAGAAAGACCCGCGCACGCTCTTTGCCGCGGTGCGCCTGCTCGGCGGCCATCCGGAGATCCGCATCGACCACATCGGCCGCGCACTCGACGCGCAACTCGGCGAGCAGGCACAAGACCTGGCGCGCGCCTGCCCCCGCTACCGCTGGCTCGGTGGCCTGGCCCACGCCCAGGCACGCGCGCGCATCCAGGCCGCCCACGTCCTCGTGCACCCGAGCCGGATGGAAGGCGGCGCGCACGTCGTGATCGAGGCACTGCGCAGCGGCACGCCCGTGCTCGCCTCGCGCATAGACGGCAACGTCGGCCTGCTCGGGCCTGGCTACGGGGGCTACTTCGAGCCGGGTGACGCTGCGGGGCTGGCCGAGCGGCTCGCGCAGCTGCGGCGCGAGCCCGATATGCTGCACACCTGGGTGCGGCAAGCCGAGCCGCTGCTGGCGCGCTTCGAGCCGCAGGCCGAAGCTGTGGCGCTGCGCGCGGTGATCGACCCGCTCCTGACCCGCCACTGCTGAAAGGACCCCCATGAACGCGCCCGAACCCGTGGCCCCTGCGGCCGAGCCGCGCCTGACCTCGCTTTCGCACGGCGGCGGCTGCGGCTGCAAGATCGCCCCGGGCGTGCTCTCGGAGATCCTCAAGGGCACGGCTGCGATGCCGATCCCGCCGGAGTTG
>CAILKA010000707.1 GCA_903834645.1 uncultured beta proteobacterium | reverse complement strand
TCGCACCGCGCGCCACGACGAAGCTGCGCTCGAAGAAGTCCTGCAGGGCGTCCACCGGCGGCTTCTCCGCCCGGGCTCGTTGAAGCAGGTCCAGCGTTCGCGCTGCCCACAGGTCCAGGCACTCGATGAAGAAGGTGCGCTTGTCGGTGAACGCGGCGTAGAAGCTGCTGCGCCCGATGCCCATGGCCTGCAGCAGATCAGCCAACGTGGTGGCCTGGTAGCCCTGGCGCCAGAACAGCGCCAGCGCCCGGTTCACGGCTTGGGGTCGGTCGAACTCGATGGGGCGGGCCACGCTTGCATTCTGTACCGTTAGGTTCACAATAGCAAGTCGACCTGGCAATGGACATAGCCGTGAACAAACCTGTCTGCCTGATCCTCGGCGCTGGTGCTGGCATTGGCGGCAACGTGGCCAAGCGCTTTGCCCGCGAGGGCTACCACGCCTGCCTGGCGCGGCGCACCGACCAGGCCGGGCTGGACCGGTGGGTGGCCGCGATCGAGGCTGAGGGCGGCTCTGCCAGCGGCCATCTGCTCAACGCCGTGGAAGAGGGCAGCATCGAACAGCTGGTCACCCACATCGAGGCGAGCATCGGCCCGATTGCGGTGGCGGTGTTCAACCTGGGTGCGCAGATCGGCGACCGCGGCCTGGCCAGCACCTCGCTCAAGCAGTTCGAGATGGGCTGGCGCATGGCCACCTTCGGGCTGTTCCGCCTGGCGCAGGTGCTGTTTCCGTACATGGAGCCGCGCGGCAAGGGCACCTTGCTGGTCACGTCCGCCACCGCGGCCATGCGAGGCAACGCCGGCCAGCATTCGCACGCCTCAGCCATGGGTGGGCGGCGCATGCTGTGCCAATCGTTGAACGCGCAGTTCGCGGCCAAGGGCATCCACGTGGCGCACATCGTCATCGATGGCGCGGTGGACGCGCCCGATACGCTGGGCAAGATGCTCGGCCCCGAGCGCTTCCAGGCCCTGCGCGAGAAGAAGGGCCTGGCGCACGACGGCTTGCTGGTGCCCGCCGAGGTGGCCGACACCTACTTCCACATCGCGCACCAGCACCGCTCGGCCTGGACTTTCGAGCTGGACCTGCGCGCCCACTCCGACCTGGCTTGGTGGAACCACGCCAGCAACCCCGACCTGAAGTAAGCAAAGCCATGCCCGACAAGACCCTGGAATTCCACTTCGACTTCGGCAGCCCCACCACCTACCTGGCCTACACCCAGGTGCGGCGCATCGCGCAGGAAACCGGCGCCACGCTGGTGTGGCACCCCGTGCTGCTGGGTGGCGTGTTCAAGGCAGCGGGCAATGCAAGCCCGGTGAGCGTGCCGGCCAAGGCCCGCTGGATGTATGCCGACATGGCGCGCTGGGCCCAGCGGTGGGGCGTGCCCTTCGCGATGAATCCGCACTTCCCGATCAACACGCTCACGCTGATGCGAGGCGCCTGCGGCATGCTCATGCGCCAGCCGGCAGACTTCGAGCGCTATGTGGACGCCATCTTCCACGCCATGTGGGTGGCGCCGCGCAACCTGAGCGATCCCGGCGAATTGGCGGCCGTGCTGGCCGAGGCCGGCTTCGATGCTGCGGCTTTCATGGCCCTGGTGGCGGACCCCGAAGTCAAGGCCGACCTGATCGCGCGTACCGAAGTCTCGGTGGCCCGCGGCGCGTTCGGCGCTCCGACCTTCTTCGTCGGCCAGCACATGTACTTCGGCCAGGATCGGCTGGACTTCGTACGGGAGGCCCTGGCTGGCGGCTGAAGGGCTGGCGCGCTTGCGCGAGCCCCCTCAGCGCCTTTCGTGACGATCGGCCGCGGCGTACAGCTCGGCGGCCACGCGCGGGTCGTGGCCGGCGATTTCCCGGGCCATCGCGCGCACCTGCGCAGCTTCGGCCAGACGGCCGCGGTAGGCACGGTGGCGGGCCAGCCCGCGACGCAGCGCGGCAACGGCTCCACACAGCGCCAGCACGGCTTCGACGGCCATGCGTGCGCCCCGGGGCTCGGAGATCTGAGCGGGCGCGTGGATGGTGATGAGGGTCATGGCTGCGGCCTTTCGGGTGAGCTGCGATCGGGAGATCAATGACCGGGAGATTAGTGATTACCCGAGTGTCATTCAACTGAATGTTCTGGATGTAAGGTATGCGTCTGGTTCATATCATTCGACCCAACAATGGCGCCCAACTTCCGCACACTGGACCTGAACCTCCTGCGCGTCTTCGACGCCACGATGGCCGAGGGCAGCCTGACACGCGCCGGCGCTGCGCTGGCGATGACTCAGCCGGCCGTCAGCCACGCGCTCAAGCGGCTGCGCGAGCACCTGGGCGAGGAGCTCTTCGAGCGCGTCGCCCACGGGGTGCGCCCCACGGCGCGCGCCCAGGCGCTGTGGCCTGCCGTGCGCGACGCCCTGGCCGCGCTGCGCCAGAGCCTGGCGCCGGGCGACTTCGACCCTGCGCGCGACGAGGTGCAGTTCCACCTCGGCATGGCCGACTCCACGGCCTCACTGCTGGCGCCGCCTCTGGTGCAGGCCATCGAGGCCACGGGCGCACGCGCCAACCTGCGCGTGCTGCCGCTGACCACGCGTGACCCCACGGCGCTGCTCGACAGCGGCCAGGCCGACCTCGCGGTGGGCTTCTTCCCGGCGCTGATCACGCGCCTGGTGGCCCAGGGCGACACCGCACACCTGCGCCACCAGCGGCTGTACGACACGCGCTACGTGTGCGTGATGCGGCGCGGCCACCCGCTGGCAGGCCAGCCGCTGGATCTGGCCGGCTTCGTCACCGCGCACCACCTGCTCGTGAGCTTCTCGGGCCAGCCCTTCGGCCTGGTCGACCAGGCGCTGGCTGCGCTGGGCCACAAGCGCCGCATCGTGCTCACCGTGAACCAGTTCGCCACCGCTGGCCGCGTCGTGAGCGCCAGCGAGCTGCTGGCGGTGTTGCCCGAGAGCTTCATTGCCGGCATGGGCGTGGCCGATGCACTGGCCGTGCGCGAGATCCCGCTCGCGCTGGACCCGGTGCATGTGGAGATGGTCTGGCACCTGCGCCGCGATGCCGACGCGGCGCACCGCTGGCTGCGCCAGCAGGTGCGGCAGGCAGCCGCGGGGTGACGAGCGGGCCGACCGAGGAAATTCCGATACCCTGCGATCGCGTCGCCCGGCGGCGGCGCGAGTCGGCCCGGGCCACGCCCTTGCATCCTCCATCCGGGAGCCACGCCATGTCACTGTCCCCGCCCACCATTGCCTCGCTGCGCGTGCGCCCGCTGATGGTGCCCTTTCGCAGGCCACCGGCCTCGGCCTCGGGCGCGATGCCCTCGGCGCCCATCGTGGCGCTCGACCTGCACACCGAGCAGGGCGTGGTCGGCCACGCCTACCTCTTCGCCTTCACGCCGGTGGTGCTCAAGGCGCTGGTGGCGATCCTCGAGGCCCTGGGGGAGACGGTACGTGGCGAGCCGCTTGCGCCGGCCGACCTGGACGCCAAGCTGCGCCGACGCTTCACCTTGCTCGACACGCCGGGCGTCCTCGGACTCGCGCTCGCGGGGCTGGACATGTGCGCGTGGGACGCGCTGGCCCGCGCAGCCGGGCTGCCGCTGGCGGCGCTGCTGGGTGCGAGCGTGCGGCCGGTCAAGGCCTACAACAGCTGCGGCCTGTGGATCGGCGAGCCCGCCAGGCTCGCCGACGAGGCCGAGCAGCTGGTGCTCGAAGGAGGCTTCTCCGCCGTGAAGGTGCGCGTGGGGCGTGCCGACTTCGCCCAGGATCTGGCAGCCGTGCGCGCCGTGACGGGCCGCGTGGGCGGGCGTGTGACGGTGATGTGCGACTTCAACCAGAGCCTCACCTGGAACGAGGCCATCCGCCGCGGCCGCGCGCTCGACGACGAGGGCCTGTACTGGATCGAGGAGCCCGTCAGGCACGACGACTACGCGGGCTGCGCGAAGGTGGCGCAGGCAGTGCGCACGCCCATTCAGATCGGGGAGAACCTGCTCGGGCCGGCGGACCTGCGCAAGGCACTGGAGGCGCAGGCGATGGAGTTCGTCATGCCCGATGTGCAGCGCATCGGCGGCGTGACGGGCTGGATGCGCGCGGCCGGCATCGCCCAGGCCCACGGCATGGAGATGTCGAGCCACCTCTTCCCCGAGATCAGCGCGCACCTGCTGGCGGCCACGCCCACGGGCCACTGGCTCGAGTACATGGACTGGGCCTCGCCGATCCTGCGCGAGCCGGTGGTGGTGCGTGACGGCTTCGTGCAGCCCGCTGCAGGCCCGGGCTGCGGCGTGGAGTGGGACGAGGAGGCGCTCGCGCGCTTTGCGGCCTGAGGAAGGGGCGGCCTG
>CAILKA010000706.1 GCA_903834645.1 uncultured beta proteobacterium | reverse complement strand
CATAGGCGCGGATGTCGGGCACGAGCACCGTCATGAGGTAGTCGGATTCACCCGTGGTGCTGCGGCACTCCACGATCGCTGGGCTGGCCGCCACCGCGGCCTCGAAGCGCTGCACCGTGTCCGCGCTGTGCTGCGCGAGGTTGCAGGCCACGATCACTCGCAGGCCCAGGCCCACGCGTGCCGGATCCACCAGCACGGTGTGGCCACGGATCACGCCCGCTGCCTTCATCTCCTGGATGCGCTTCCACACGGGGCTTGGCGAGCGGCCCACGCGGGCGGCGATCTGCTGCAGCGTCTGGCTCGCGTCGCGCATCAGCTCGGCGAGGATCGCGCGGCCGAGTGCGTCGACGTGAAATTCCTCCTCAGATGGCATTTCTTGAAATTTCCTGGTCTCCTGATGCTGAAATCTACTGCGGATAGGCAGATTCTTCCGGCCATATCTGCATAAGCTCCTCCCAGGAGACCACATGGATACGCCCCCCGCCACGATGCCGCCCCCGCAACCCCATGCGCTCGTGCGACCCGATGCGCAACTCGCTGACGCACTGTGGGCCGCCTCGGGCACGGTCTACCTCACCGGCACCCAGGCGCTGCTGCGCACGCTGCTGATGCAGCGCGCGCTCGACGCCGCGCGGGGCCTGGACACGCAAGGCTTCCTCAGCGGCTACCGCGGCTCACCGCTGGGCGCGGTGGACCAGGCCGTGTGGCGCGCCGGCACCAGCCTGGCCGAGCGCGGCATCCGCTTCCTGCCGGCCGTCAACGAGGAGCTGGCCGCCACCGCCGTGCTGGGCACGCAGCGCGTGGAGGCCGACCCCGCGCGCACGGCCACCGGCGTCTACGCCATGTGGTACGGCAAGGGCCCGGGCGTGGACCGTGCGGGCGACGCCATCAAGCATGGCAACGCCTTCGGCAGCTCCCCCACGGGTGGCGTGCTCGTCGTGGCCGGGGACGACCACGGCTGCGTGTCCTCCTCGATGCCCCACCAGAGCGACCTCGCCTTCCAGGCCTGGCACATGCCGGTGGTATCGCCCGCCAGCGTGGCCGAGCTCATCGAATTCGGGCTGTATGGCTACGCCCTGTCGCGCTACAGCGGCAACTGGGTCGGGCTCACGGCTCTGTCGGAGGTCGTCGAGAGCGCCTGCACGATCGACCTGGATGCACTGCTCGCGCGCACGGCTGCGTGGCAGCCCGCCGAGGTCGTGCGCAGTGCCACCGGCCACGCGCCGCCGCCCGACGGGCTGCACATGCGCTGGCCGGACCTGCCCTCCTTGCGCATCGAGTCGAGGCTGCACGACAAGCTCGCGGCGGTGGCCGCCTTCGCCCGCATCAACCAGATCGACCGGTTCGTGGTGCCAGCGACGCAGGCACATGCAGGCATCGTCACCGCGGGCAAGGCGCATCTCGACTTCCTGGAAGTGCTGCGGCGCCTGGAGATACCGCTCGAGGCCCTGGAAGCTGCCGGTGTGCGCGTGTACAAGGTGGGGCTGACCTGGCCGCTCGAGGCCACCCGCATGCTCGCCTTCGCGCACGGCCTGGAGCGTGTGCTCGTGATCGAGGAGAAGGCGCCGGTGGTGGAGCAGCAGCTGAAGTCGCTGCTCTTTCACGCCGCGGCCGGCCAGCGCCCCGCGGTGTGGGGCAAGACCACGCCCGAGGGCGCGCCCTTCCTCTCCGCGCTGGGCGAACTGCGCCCCTCGCGCCTGATCGAGCAGGTGGCCGGGTGGCTCGCCGCGCACGCCCCGGCCCTGGACCGGCGCGCCCTCGTGCGCGACTTCACGCTGCCCGAGATGCTCTCCAACGCGGGCGACGCAGTGAAGCGCCTGCCGTACTTCTGCGCCGGCTGCCCGCACAACACCTCGACGAAGGTGCCCGAGGGCTCGCAGGCGGGCGCCGGAATCGGCTGCCATTTCATGGCGAGCTGGATGGAGCGCTCCACGGCCGGCCTCATCCAGATGGGTGGCGAAGGCGTGGACTGGGTCTCGCACGCGATGTACACGGCTACGCCGCACATGTTCCAGAACCTGGGCGACGGCACCTACTACCACTCGGGCTACCTCGCGATCCGCCAGGCGGTGGCGGCACGCGCGACGATCACCTACAAGATCCTCTTCAACGACGCGGTGGCCATGACTGGCGGCCAGCCCGTGGACGGGCCGCTGACGGTGGATGCGATCGCGCGCCAGGTGGAGAGCGAGGGCGTAAAGCGCGTGGCCGTCGTTTCCGACAACATCGGCCAGTACGACGGTCAGCACGCGCGCTTTCCCGCCGGCACCACCTTCCACGACCGCAGCGAGCTCGACGCCGTGCAGCGCGCGCTGCGCGAGGTGCCGGGCGTGACGGTGCTGATCTACGAGCAGGCCTGCGCCGCCGAGAAGCGGCGCAGGCGCAAGCAGGGCAAGCTGGAGGACCCCGCGCGGCGGCTCCTCATCAACGAGCACGTGTGCGAAGGCTGCGGCGACTGCGGCGTGCAGAGCAACTGCGTGGCCGTGCTGCCGCACGAGACGCCCTTTGGCCGCAAGCGCCGCATCGACCAGACCGCCTGCAACAAGGACTACTCCTGCGCCCAGGGCTTCTGTCCGAGCTTCGTGAGCGTCACGGGCGGGCGGCCCAGGCGCCACAGCGGCATCCTGGGTGCCGCGCGCGGGGCCTTCGATGCCGCGGTGGCTGCGCTGCCGCAGCCCGAGCCGTGGAAGTGGACCGGCCCCTACGACCTGCTCGTCACCGGCGTGGGCGGCACCGGCGTGGTGACGGTGGGCGCGCTCGTGACGATGGCCGCGCACCTGGATGGCCGCGCCGCGAGCGTGCTCGACTTCATGGGCTTTGCGCAAAAGGGCGGCTCGGTGCTCTCCTTCGTGCGCCTGGCCGACCGGCCCGAGCGGCTGAACCAGGTGCGCATCGACGCGCAGCAGGCCGACGCCGTGCTCGCCTGCGACCTCGCCGTGGGCGCCTCGCCCGAGGCGCTGGGCACGGTGCGCCACGGGCGCACGCGCATCCTGGCCAACACGCATGAGGTGCCGGTGGCCGACTCGGTGCGCCACCCCGACGCGCAGCTGCACGCGGAGGCACTGCT
The DNA here is from genome assembly GCA_903834645.1 of uncultured beta proteobacterium. Lineage (GTDB taxonomy): Bacteria > Pseudomonadota > Gammaproteobacteria > Burkholderiales > Burkholderiaceae_C > Rubrivivax. Next base: position 714 of record CAILKA010000706.1, on the reverse strand, counting down.
GGAGAAGCTGCGTTTTGCCGCGGGCGACGAGCGGGTGGAGACCTTCGATGCCCAGGCGCTCGCCCAGGACTTCCTGGGCGACACCGTCACCGCCAACGTGCTGGCACTGGGCTGGGCCTGGCAGCGCGGGCTGGTGCCGGTGAGCCTGGCGGCGCTGCAACGCGCCATCGAGCTCAACGGCGTGGCCGTGCCGGCCAACCAGACGGCCTTCTCACTCGGACGCCTGGCGGCGGCCGACCCTGCCGCCTGCGAGCGCCTGGCGCGCGCGGGCCAACAGGGCCGCGCGGCACTGCCGGGGGAGCCCTCCTCGCCCGCACCGAGCCCGCAGGGTGCGCAAGAAGCGCTCGACCGGCAGCTGGCCAGGCTGCGCGCTCACCTCGAGGCCTGGCAGGACGCGCCATGGGCCGCCCGCTTCGCCCGCACGGTGGAGCATGCCAGGCAGGCTGAATGCGCACTCGGCGAGCCGGGCCGAGAGCTCGCCTTCACGCGGGCAGTGGCCGAGTCCCTGGGCAAGCTGATGAGCTACAAGGACGAGTACGAGGTGGCACGCCTGTACACCGACGGGCGCTTCCTGGCCGACCTGCGCGAGCAGTTCGAGGGCGAGGTGCAGCTCGCCTTCCACATGGCTCCGCCGCTGCTGTCACGGCCACGCGAGGGGCAGCCCCCGCGCAAGGTGAGGCTGGGCGCCTGGATGCTGCCGCTGATGCGCGTGCT
>CAILKA010000705.1 GCA_903834645.1 uncultured beta proteobacterium | reverse complement strand
GTGTCAGCGGCGCTGGCCTCAACTCCTCGGCCACCAGCACGCCTTGCTGGACGACCCGGCGCTGGGCGTATTCGCGGATCCACTGCGGGGACAGGGGCTTCGACTCAGCAGCCTCAAACAGTTCGTCGAATCGGGTGGTCAGCTCGTGCATGGGCTGCCCGGCGTCGACATCGAGCACGGTCCACGTCCACTCCACGCCCTCGGTCAGCCCCATCCGGCTGAGGTTGGCCGATCCGATGAAGGCGCGACCGCTGCCGTCGGCGCGCTCGAAAAGGTAGGCCTTGGGGTGAAAGCTGCGCCGTGCATGGCTGTAGACCTTGGCCTGCAGCCGGCCATGCCATGTGCACAAGCGCTCCAGGGCCTCGGGTTCCGTCACGCCCAGGTAGTCCGTGGTGAGCAACCGCAGGTCCGCCCCCCGCAAAAGGGCCGCCAGTGCCGGCCCTTCGATGAGGTCCAAGCCGCTGCCCATCACGAAGGCAACGGCGATGCGTGCAACAGCGCAGGCTTCGAACTCGTGCCTCAACGCATCCAGCAGCGAGGTGTTGCCGCCCACATGCAGTCGCCCGGCGGTACCCGGCGCGTCGCGCAGCACGAGGCCGCTGTCGAAACCACCTCGAAGCGCACGCTTGGCTTCCGCGCGCTGGGAGATGTCCTGCCGGTTCCAACCGTGACGACCAGCAATGGTGTCGATCACGGTCTGCAGGTCAGCGAGCTCGTCGAGCAAGGCTTCGGAGCCGCCGCTGCGCATGGCCTCGAGCACCTCATGGGTCTCCTCGACCAGCTTGAGCCCGAGCAGCCGTGCCATTTCGGCTGGATCAGCCGTTCGCAGCACCAAACGACGCCCCTGCGCGGCCGCCAGCTCGGGGATCCGGTCCCGGATCAGCTTCTCACGGCTCGGATGCATCACGCAGAGGAGTCCAGTAATCCGCCTTCTCGGGGAACAGCCATCTCACCCCACCGCGGGGATCGGCCTTGTCGCCTCGATAGCGCGGAATCAGGTGGATGTGAAGGTGAGGCACGGTCTGACCTGCCGCAGGCCCGTCGTTGATCCCGATGTTGTAGCCGTCCGGGCGGCAGGAGCCTTCCAATTCGGTGCGCGCCTTGTCCAGTAGTGCAAGCAGCTCGGCCTGCTCACTGAGCGGGAGTTCAAACAGGCTGCCGACGTGGCGTCGAGGAATGACGAGGGTGTGGCCTGGAGAGATCGGGTAGGCATCGCGGATCACGAAGCCATACTCGTTGGAGAACACGAATCGTGACTCGGGCAGATTGCAGAACGTGCAGCGATTCGGATCAGCCATGTCTGTCCAATCTCAGCCTGGGTGTGCCATGCGCTCAGCCATCGCGCAGCACACTGAACTCACGGAACAGTCGTGCCGGCAAGGGCTTCTCCAGTTTCCAGGTGATGCTCATGGGTCGATTCCCGCTGGCTTCCTCCAACGAAACCGGGCCACATGCCCAATAAGGCTCGCTCTTGCGTGCTCGCACGAACAATTGGAATCGCCAGCCATTCGTGGCACTTTGCAGGTAGCGCAGGCCCGCCGGAGTATCGGGGCCAGCGCTGTTTTGCGATTGCCAGTGGAATCGCTCCGTGCTGATCGCATAGTCGCGATATGCGATTCGCTCGTGGTAGCCCTCGCTCTTGTCGAGGGTGACAAACAGCAGCTCCACCTTGCGCCGGGGCAGCGCCAGCACCCCCGCCTGAAAGGGCACGCGCCGCTCAGAAGTCAGCCAGCCTACCGCCGTCAGGATTTCCCGAATGCCGTACCTGGCGTGCAACACCAGAGGGGTCTCATCCAGACCCGTCAAGGGCGTGGCGGAGAGACTGGTGGCGGCTTCCAGGCAAGTGCCGAGTTCCACGAGCTCGGCAACCACCGGCGGGTGCGCCGCCAGCCGGTGCAGAAGTGAGGCTGGGTCGCCTACTTGCTCGTGGCGGCCATCGATCTGGTAGGCCAGCATCTGCAACAGGGCCTGCTCGCGCTGGCTGCTCGACCCAGAAGGGTCCAGCAGCAATGGAAGTTGCTTGAGGAGGGCCAGCCGCGCCGGGTCGTCCAGGTGCAGCAGATCGGCTGCACGCCGGCTGAAGTACTCCTCCTCAGGTCCGGGCTCGCACATCAACAAGCCGGCCTCGCGCCTAAGCGTCGTCCAGCCGCTTCGCGCGCTGCCCGTACTGGAGCGGTAGACGTCGTCGAGCGGCAGGGCTTGGTCTCGCAGGAAGTCAGCCAGGCGTATGTCGGACCGACCCCGAAGGACGGCGTAGCTCTGCAGATCTGTCTTGAGTCGTCGCCAACTTTGCTGGGTGAGGGTCCGCAGGCTGCCCAGCACCTGCTCGCGTGTTTGTCGCTGAAGGTGGATGTGGCAGCCCGGGGGAAGACTGCCGAAGCCATGCTCCACGGCCTCGAGTAACTCGCGTCGCGCCAGACCCGTCATGCCTGACAACAGTCGATCGAAGCGGAAGTCCGAGCGGTGCTGACCGACGAAGTCCAGGACCAGGCAGCTGTCCTTGTTGGGAGCTAGGCGCAGGCCACGTCCGAGCTGTTGCTGAAACAGCACGGGGCTCTGGGTCGGGCGCAGCAACAGTAGCGTGTCGACCAGGGGCAGGTCCACGCCCTCGTTGTAGAGGTCAACCGTGACCAGGGCGCACAGCTCGCCACTGGCCAGTCTATGTGGTGCACGCCGCCGTTCATCAGCAGGCGTGGCGCCCACTACACACGCAGCGGGCAAGCCCGCGCGGTTGAGCCAGTCGGTCATGAACTCCGCATGTGCAACAGATACGCAGAAGACCAGTGCCTTGGAACGCCGTGGCTCGGCCGCCAGCCGGATCCACTCCTTCACCACCAGCCTGGCGCGGACTGCGTTGGCGTTGACGAGGTGGGCAATGGCGTCTCGCTCGCCGGGCTGATCCCAGGGCACCGACGAGAAATCGGTCTCGTCGTCGCAGGCGTAGTACTCAAACGGCGCGAGCAGCTGCAGGTCCAGTGCGTGCCACAAGCGCAGCTCGACGGCCGGGCTGCCGTCGGCGCGGTGATCGAAGTAAGGCGTGAGTGGCTTGCCATCGCTGCGCTCGGGCGTGGCGGTCAAGCCCAGCAAAATGGCAGGCTGCACGGTTCGTGCAAAGGTGTCGAATCGATCGGCCGCGAGGCGGTGGCACTCATCGACCACCACCGTATGCCAGTATGCGGCTCCCCAAGTTGAGAGCAGGTTGCGGCTCGTGACGCTATCGATCGTGGCGAACAGGTGGTCGTGGTGCTCGGGCTCGTGCGTGCCGCTCAGAAGATCGCCGAAGTCTGGATCACGGAGCACCTCGCGGTAGGTACGCAGAGCTTGGCGCAGGATCTCCTCCCGGTGAGCGACGAACAGCAGCCGAGGACGACCGCCGACCAGGCGGCAGGTATTGCGGTAGTCGAATGCCGCCACCACGGTCTTGCCGGTACCCGTGGCAGCCACCAGCAGGTTCCGATGCCGACCATGTGTGCGTTCAGCCACAAGTTGCTCGAGCATCTCCCGCTGGTAGGTCTTGGGTTCCAGGTCAAAGAACCCAACGGTCATCACACCACCGTCCCCTGGACCGACACCTGACTCACGCTGGATCGCTGCCGTGAGCGCCTGGCGATGTGTCAGGTCGTCCG
>CAILKA010000704.1 GCA_903834645.1 uncultured beta proteobacterium | reverse complement strand
GCTCCTTCTTTCCGCACCCACGCACATGAGCGACATTCCCGCCGTCGAGGTCCTCTCGGTCGAGAAGACCTACCCCAACGGGACGCAGGCCCTGCTGCCTGTCAACCTCACCGTTCAGGAGGGGGAGTTCATCACCTTGCTCGGCCCCTCGGGCTGTGGCAAGAGCACGTTGCTCAAGATGGTCGCCGGCCTGCTCGCGCCCAGCGACGGGCGGCTGCTGCTGTGGCGCAAGCCCGTGGCCGACGTCGAGTCCACCGGCCACCGGCTGAGCTTCGTGTTCCAGGAGGCCACGCTGATGCCGTGGGCCAGCGTGATGGCCAACGTGCGGCTGCCGCTGGATCTGGCCGGCGTGCCGCGCCCCGAGGCGGAGGCGCGCGTGCGCCAGGCACTGTTGCTCGTCGGGCTGGAGAAGTTCGAGACGAACCTGCCGCGCGAGCTGTCGGGCGGCATGCAGATGCGGGTGTCGATCGCGCGTGGGCTCGTCACCGAGCCCACGCTGCTGCTCATGGACGAGCCCTTCGGGGCCCTGGACGAGATCACGCGCAACCGGCTCGACGCCGAGCTGCTCGACCTGTGGCGCGGCAAGAAGCTCACCGTCATCTTCGTCACGCACTCGATCTACGAGGCCGTCTACCTCTCCAACCGCGTGATCGTGATGGCTGCACGGCCCGGGCGCATCGTCGAGGAGGTGCGTATCGACGAGCCCTACCCACGCGGGCCCGACTTCCGCGTCTCCACGGCTTTCAGCCAGTACGCCAAGCACCTGCAAGACAGCCTGCTGCGTGCCAGCGGCACGCTCGAAGACGAAGCTCTCGCCTGACATGAAACCCGAAGTCCAGCGCATCGTATTTCCCGCCCTGGTGGCCGTCGTGCTGCTCGCCCTGTGGCAGGGCCTGGTGGTGGCCTTCAACGTCCCGCACTTCCTGGTGCCGTCGCCGGTGCGCGTGGCGCAGGTGATGGTGGCCGATGCGGGGCTGCTCTTCGGCGCCCTCTACAACACGCTCAAGATCACCGTGTTGTCCTTTGCGGCGGCCGTGGTGCTGGGCGTGATCGTGGCCTTCACCTTCGTGCAAAGCCGCGCCATCGAGACGGCCCTCTTCCCGTACGCCGTGCTGCTGCAGGTGACCCCGGTGGTGGCGATCGCCCCGCTCATCATCATCTGGGTGAAGGATCCCATCGCCTCGCTCGTGATCTGCGCGACCCTGGTGGCGCTATTTCCGATCATCGCCAACACCACGCTCGGGCTGCGCAGCGTCAATCCGGGCCTGCTCGCCTACTTCAAGCTCAACCGCGCCACGCGCATGCAGGTGCTGTTTCGCCTGCGCGTGCCCTCTGCGCTGCCTTACTTCTTCGGCGGGTTGCGCATCAGCTCGGGCCTGGCGCTGATCGGCGCGGTGGTGGCCGAGTTCGTCGCCGGCACGGGCGGCACGGGCACAGGCCTGGCCTACCAGATCCTGCAGGCGGGCTACCAGCTCAACATTCCGCGCATGTTCGCCGCGCTGCTGCTCATCACGGTCACGGGTGTGCTGCTGTTTGCCGCGATGGCGGTGCTGTCCAAGCGGGCCCTGGGCAGCTGGCACGAGAGCGAGACAGCGCATGACTGACCTGCTGGTGCGAGGAGCCTCGCACCTGCTGACGGGCCTGCCGGGCGAGGCTGCCCGCTCGCGTGCCGGCTGTGACCTGCGCATCCGAAACGGGCACATTGCCGCCATCGGCACGCTGGCCCCCGAGCCCGGCGAGCGGGTGCTCGATGCCGGCGGCTGCGTGATCTATCCCGGCTGGGTCAACACGCACCACCACCTCTTCCAGAGCCTGCTCAAGGGCATCCCGGCCGGCCTGGACATGCAGCTCGTGCCGTGGCTCGCGGCCGTGCCGGTGCGCTATCGGCGCCATTTCGACCACGATGAGGCGCTGCGCCTGGCCGCGCGCGTGGGCCTGGTGGAGCTGCTGCTGTCGGGCTGCACCACGGTGGCCGACCACCAGTACCACTACTGGCCCGGCATGCCCTTCGACGCCTCGCAGGCGATCTTCGACGAGGCCACCAAGCTCGGCTTGCGCATGGTGCTGTGCCGCGGCGGCCAGACGCAGGCGCGTGCCATGACGGATGAGGCTGCCCCGCCCCAAGTGGCGCCCGAGACGCTGGAGGGTTTCCTGGCCAGCATCGAGCGCGACGTGCAGCGCTTCCACGATCCGTCGCCCACTGCCATGCGGCGCGTCGTGAGCGCGATCACGACCCCGAACTGGAGCTGCCGCCCGCACGAACTGCTCGAGATGGCGCGCCAGGCGCGGCGCCTGGGCATCCGGATGCACAGCCACCTCAGCGAGACCTACGACTACGTGCGCTGGGCGCGCGAGGCCAAGGGCTGCACGCCGATGCAGTTCGTGGCCGAGCACGAGTGGGTGGGCGAGGACGTCTGGTACGCCCACATGGTGCACCTGGACGACGGTGACCTCGAGATCTGCGCGCGCACGCGCACCGGCATCGCCCACTGCCCGCAGAGCAACGCGCGCCTGGGTTCGGGCATCGCGCGCATTCCCGAGGCGCTGGCGCGGGGCGTGCCCGTGGGGCTCGCGGTGGACGGTGCGGCCTCCAACGAGGCGGCCGACATGCTGAGCGAAGCCCATGCGTGCTGGCTCCTGCACCGGGCTGACCCGCGTGCCGGCGAGCGTATCGATCCGCTCGCCCATCCCAGTCGCGTGCCGCAGCCCGGGGGCCACCCGAGCGCGATGCGCGTGGAAGACGTGGTGCGCATCGGCTCGGCCGGCGGCGCGGCCCTGCTGGGCCTGCCCGGCACCGGCTCGCTGGCGGTCGGGCAGGCGGCCGACCTGGCGATCTACGACCTCGACCAGCCTCGCCACTTCGGCTTGCACGACCCGGCCATCGGCCCGGTGGCCAGCGGCGGGCGCACGCGCCTGCGGGCGGTCCTGGTGCAGGGGCGCATCGTCGTGGAGCACGACACCATCCCCGGCCTGGACCTCGCGCAGCTGCGCCGCGACGCCCAGGCCTTCGTCCAAGGCATCCTGAACCGCCCATGAGCTTCGAACCCGCACACGTCCAGGCCGCGACGGCCGAAGTGACCCGCCAACTCTCCGCCGTCGAGTGGATCACCGATGCTCGGCTGGAGCGCCTGAGCCAGGACTACTACTGGTTCAGCCCCGTGCTCAAGCGCCAGCTGCAGCACCTTCGCGCCGATGCCGTGGCTCGGCCCAAGACCGAAGACGAGATCCGTGCCGTCGTCGCGGCCTGCGCGGCCGCGCAGCTGCCGATCACCGTGCGCGGCAGCGGCACCGGCAACTACGGCCAGAGCATGCCGCTGCATGGCGGGGTGGTGCTGGATCTGTCGGCCTACAACCAGCTGCTGTGGTCGCGCGATGGCGTGGCGCGTGCGCAGGCCGGCATCCGGATGATGGACCTGGACCGCCAGCTCCAGAGCGCACCCGAGGGCGCGCTCGGCTGGGAGTTGCGCTGCGTACCGTCGACCTTTCGGGCCGCCACGCTCGGCGGCCTGTACGGCGGGGGCTTCGGCGGCATCGGCTCGATCAACTTCGGGCCGCTCGCCTCCACGGGCAACGTGCTCGGCGTGCGCGCGATGACCATCGAGCCCGAGCCCAAGGCGGTGGAGCTGCGCGCACCCGAGGCGCTGCTGCTGCACCACGTCTACGGCACCAACGGCCTGGTGCTCGAGCTCGAGGTGGGCCTTGCGCCGGCACACCCGTGGCTCGAGTCGATCGTGTGCTTCGGCAGCTTCGACGCCGCGATCGGCTTCGGCGATGCGCTGGCCTCGGCTCCCGGCGTGCTGAAAAAGAGCGTGACGCTGCTCGCGGCCCCGATCCCCGACATCCTGATGAAGGCCACGCCGCTCATCGCCGGGCAGATGGAGGCGGGCTCGCACGCGGTGTTCGTGCTCGTCACGCCAGCCAGCGAGCCGGCGATGCTGCAGCTCGTGGCCGAGTGGGGCGGCCGCGTGACGCTGCGCCGCACCCACGAGGAGGCGCGCCGCACCAACCGCACCATCCTCGAGTACACCTGGAACCACACGACGCTCCACGCGCTGAAGGTCGACAAGACCCTCACCTACATCCAGAGCGGCTTCGAGGCCGGGCGGCATGTGGAGCAGGCCAAGGCCTTGCGCGAGCAGCTCGGCGACGAGGTGCTCGTGCACCTGGAGTTCATCCGCACCAAGGAGGGGGCGATGAACTGCTCGGGGTTGCAGCTCGTGCGTTACAGCACCGACGAGCGCCTCAACGAGATCATGCAGATCCACCGTGACCACGGCGTGTACATCGCCAACCCCCACGTCTACATCGTGGAGGACGGCAAGCAGGGCCAGATCAACCCGGACGTGGTGGCCACCAAGATGCGTTTCGACCCGATGGGCCTGCTCAACCCGGGCAAGTTGCGCGGCTGGGACGAGCGCGAACGCATCATGGCCGACGTCGCGGCCGGCCGGGTGTCGCTGGCCACGCTGCCTCGGTTCTGAGGGGCGCCTGGCAATGACAGCTGCACTGCGCCCACGACCCGATGCGGCGACCCTGAACACGCTGCAGGCGGAGCTCGCCGGCATCGAGTGCATCACCGATCCCGACCGCCTCGCCCGGCTGTCGCAGGACTTCTCCTGGTTCAGCCCCATCCTCAAGCGCCAGCTCGAGGGTGCGCGTGCCGACCTCGTCGCGCGCCCACGCACCGAGGCGGACATCGCGCGCGTCGTGGGCGCCTGCGCCCGTCACCGTGTGCCGTTGACGGTGCGCGGTGCGGCCACCGGCAACTACGGCCAGATCGTGCCGCTGCAAGGCGGCGTGCTGCTCGACCTGAGCGGCTACAACGCCTTCGGCTGGGTACGCGGCGGCGTGGGCCGCGCGCAGGCCGGCATCCGGCTGAGCGAATTCGACCGCCAGGCCCAGCCGCAGGGCTGGGAGCTGCGCTGGCTGCCCTCGACCTTCCGTGCGGCCACGCTGGGCGGCCTGTACGGCGGCGGATTCGGCGGGGCGGGCTCGATCACCTACGGCCCGATCGCCAGCGCCGGCAACGTGCTGGGTGCGCGCGTGATGTCGGTGGAGGATGAGCCGCGCGTGGAGGAGCTGCGCGGAGCCGAGGCGATGCTCGTGCACCACAAGTGGGGCACCAACGGCATCGTGCTGGAGCTGGAAGTGGCGCTGGCGCCCGCGTTGCCCTGGCTCGAGATGATCGCCACCTTCGAAGATTTCGGTGCCGCCTTCGACTGCTGCCATGCGCTGAGCGCGCAGTCGCCCGGCATCGTCAAGAAGGAGATCGCGCTGCTGGCCGACCCGATCCCGGCCTACTTCACGGCCCTCGCACAGCATCTGCCGGCGGGTCGGCACGCCGTGATCCTGATCGTGGCCGAGTCCTCCGAGATCGCGGTGTGCGACCTGATCGCGGCGCACGGCGGCGCAGTGACCTACCGGCAGGATGCGGCGCAGGTGGCCGCGACGAACCGCACGCTGCTCGAGTACTGCTGGAACCACACGACGCTGCAGGCCCTCAAGGTCGACAAGACCCTCACCTACATCCAGAGCCGCTTCGACCCGCAGCGCCAGCGCGAGCAGGTGCTGGCCCTGCACGAAAAGCTCTCGCCCGAAGTGATGATGCACGTGGAGTTCATCCGCCTGACCAGCGGCGCCCACACCTGCAGCGGCCTGCAGGTTGTGCGCTACAGCGACGACGCGCGCCTGGAGCAGATCATGCAGGCCTTCCGCGACGAGGGCGCCACGATCAACAACCCGCACGTGCATATCCTGGAAGACGGCGGCAAGCTGCGCGACATGGACCGTGCGGCACTCTCTGCGGCGCAACGCATGGCCAGCGACGCGACGGTGGCGATGAAGTCGCGATTCGATCCCTACGGGCTCCTCAATCCCGGCAAGCTGCGCTCGCAGATCTGAGGCGCGCTCCCTGGCTGCACCGGCACGGGCGCCTGGCCGGCGGCGCCAGGATGGCTTCAGCGGAACTCGTAGTCGGCCAGGTCTGGCCGCTCGATCGCCTGCACGTACTCTCGCGTGAAGCCGGGCCACAGCGCCGTGATGCGGCCGCTCTCCGTGCGGTACCAGCTGCGGCACTGTGTCCACACCGAGCCGGCCAGCCGGGCCTGCAGTGCTTCGTTGTGGGCCTGCATCACCCCGGCCTTGAGTGCGAGCTGGCGCAGTCCGCGGCTGCGCACCGCCTGCATGCAGGCCACCGCGTAACGCGCTTGCGGCTCGATGTAGAGCAGTGTCGAGGTGTGGCCCGTGCCGGTGTTGGGCCCGAGCATCAGGAACAGGTTCGGGAAACCTGCCACCGTGAGGCCATGGAAGGCCTGCGGCCCGTCGCGCCAGGCCTGCGCGAGCGTGAGCCCGGCGGGGCCCCGTACCTCCACGGAAGACAGCAGGTGCGTGGTGTCGAAGCCCGTGGCGCACACGAGCACGTCGAGCGCGCGCTCCACGCCATCGGCGGTGACGAGGCCCGAGGGCGTGATGCGGCCGATCGGCTCGGTCACGAGCTCCACGTTGGGCCGGGTGAGCGCGGGGTAGTAGTCGTTGGAGTAGATGATGCGCTTGCAGCCCAGCGGGTAGGGCGGGCGCAGCTTCTCGCGCAGCAGCGGGTCGCGCACCTGACGCGACAGGTGCAGCGCGGCCGCGCGCAGCATCCCGCGCCGCGCGAGCGTGCCCTCCTCGAAGCCGCGGCGCCCCCACTCGAGCACGTGGTACCAGAAGGCCCGCGTCAACGCCGCCACGGGGGGCAGCCGGGCCAGCAGCCGGTCGACTGCGTGGTAAGGCCGGTCGATGCGCGGCAGCACCCAGTTGGCGGTGCGCTGGAAGACGTGCAGCCGCGCTGCCTGCTCGGCCAGTGGGGGCACGAGCTGCGAGGCCGTCGAGCCGGTGCCGATGACGCCGATGCGCCGCCCGGCCAGCGGCACGCGTGCATCCCAGCGTGCCGAGTGCAGCCGCACGCCGGCGAAGTCCGGCAGGCCCTCGATGTCGGGCCAGCGCGCCTGCGAGAGAGGCCCGGTGCTGCACACGAGGAAGCGTGCGCGCAGCCGCGATCCATCGCCGAGTTCCAGCTCCCAGCGCCCCTGCGGCTCGTCGAACTGCGCGCGCACGAGCCGCGTGCGCAGCCGCAGGTGGGGCAGCAGCCCGTGCTCGCGCGCCACGCGCTCCATGTAGGCCTGGATCTCCGGGGCCGCCGCAAAGCGCCGCTGCCAGTTCGGGTTCGGGGCGAAGGAGAAGGCATACAGCGGGGCGGGCACGTCCACGTGCGCGCCCGGGTAGCGGTTGTCCCACCAGGTGCCACCCAGCCCGGCGGACTGCTCCAGCAGCACGAAGTCGTCGATGCCCGCGCGCCTGAGCGCCACGCCCATGCACAGCCCGGACATGCCTGCGCCGAGCACGGCCACCTCGACATCGGCGCGATCCTGTAGGCTCATGCCGGCCATTGTGGCGTCCTGGCACGCCACCTGCTTGTCCTGCCCCAAGCTCAGCGTCTCGCCATGCTCACCACCCGCCAACCGGTCTTTCGCAAGTTCTGGCACGCCGTCATGCCGCTCAGCCTGCTGGAGGCCGGCCAGCCCGTGCCCTTCACGCTGCTGGGCGAGCCCCTCGTGCTCTTCCTCGATGGCCAGGGCCAGCCCGCCGCGCTGCGCGACCGCTGCTGCCACCGCACGGCCCGCCTTTCCAAGGGGCGCTGCGTGAACGGAGCGCTCGAGTGCGGCTATCACGGCTGGACCTACGACCGTGGCGGCCGTGTCATCCGCATCCCGCAGTACGAGGCCAGCCGGCCCATCCCGGCCGATTACTGCACGCCCGCCTTCCGTTGCATGGCGAAGTACGGCTACGCCTGGGTGGCGCTCGTGGCGCCGGGGGAGGAGCCGCTGGCGCCCATCCCGGACGTGCCCGAGTTCGGTGCGCCCGGCTGGCGCACCATCTTCCAGTTCTACGAGACCTGGGACACGAGCCCGCTGCGGGCGCTGGAGAACAGCTTCGACAATTCGCACTTCAGCTTCGTGCACCGCGCCACCTTCGGCGTGGCGGCGCAGCCGCGGCCCAGCCGCTACGAGCTCGTCGAGCGCGAGGGCGGCTTCTACGCCGAGACGCTGATCGACGCGGCCAACCCGCCGGCCTTCCACCGCGTGAGCGGCAGCACCGAGCCCATCACCCAGCGCCTGATGCGCAACGCCTACTACCTGCCCTTCTCGCGGCGCCTGGACATCGAGTACCCCAGCGGCGTGCGCCACGTCATCATCAACAGCTTCACGCCCATCGACGACGGGCGCATCCAGCTCGCGCAGTGGCTCTTTCGCAACGACCGCGAGGAGGACTGCCCGGCGCAGCTGCTCATCGACTTCGACCACGTCATCACGCGCGAGGACAAGGACATCCTGGAGTCCACCGACCCCGACGCCGTGGTGGACACGCGCCGGCGCGGTGTCGAGTACTCGATGGACAGCGACCGCCCGGGCATGCTCATCCGCAAGCAGCTCATGGAGTTGCTCGCACGACACGGCGAGGCCGAGGTGCACCGCTGAGGCGGGCCGGGCGGGCCCACGGCTACGCTGGAATCAGGGAAAATACCCGGATGCTCGGGCAACGCACCCTCAAGTCGATCACGCGCGCCGTTGGCGTGGGCGTACACAGCGGCCAGAAGGTGGAGCTCACGCTGCGCCCGGCGCCGCCTGGCCACGGCATCGTGTTCCGCCGCATGGACCTGGCCTCGCCGGTGGATATCCCCGTGAACGCCCGCGCCGTGTGCGACACGCGCATGGCCTCCACCATCAGCGCGGGCGGCGAGCCGTCTGCACCCAAGGTGCAGACCATCGAGCACCTGATGTCGGCCTGCGCGGGCCTGGGCATCGACAACCTCGTCGTGGAGATCTCCGGGGAGGAGGTGCCCATCCTCGACGGCTCGGCGGCGAGCTTCGTCTACCTGCTGCAGAGCGCAGGCATCGAGGTGCAGCGCGCCCCCAAGCGCTTCCTGCGCGTGACGAAGGCAGTGGAGGTGCGCGAGGGCGAGGGCCGGGCACTGAAGTGGGCGCGGCTCGAGCCGCACCACGGCTACGAACTCGTCTTCGAGATCGGCTTCGACCACCCGGCACTCGACGCCACCGGCCAGCGCGTCACCTTCGACATGGGCTCGGGCCGCTACGCGCGCGACATCGCGCGCGCCCGCACCTTCGGCTTCACGCGCGACGTGGAGATGCTGCGCGCCCGCGGCCTGGGCCTGGGCGGCAGCATGGACAACGTCATCGTCGTCGACGACTACCGTGTGCTCAACCACGACGGTCTGCGCTACGACGACGAGTTCGCCAAGCACAAGATCCTGGACGCCATCGGCGACCTGCACATCGCCGGCTCCCCGATGCTCGCGCGGTACCACGGGCACAAGAGCGGGCACGCGCTCAACAACCGCCTGCTGCGCGCGTTGCTGGCCGATGCCACCGCGCACGAGTACGTCACCTTCGAGGACGAGTCGCGCGCGCCGGCCGGGCTGGCCGCGCTCGCGCCCGCCTGGTGATGCTGATTTTCCGGCTCGTCTTCGGGCTGCTCGCGCTGGCGGGCATCCTGTGCCTGGCGGCCTACCTCGCCACCGGGCGAGTGGTGTGGAAGGCGCGCGGCTTCGTGATCCTGAAGTGGACGGTGCTGGCCGGGCTCGGATTCTTCGCGATCATCCTGCTCGACCGGCTGGCGCGTACGCTGTAGCGCCGCACACGGGGCAGTCCGCCTGTCGTGCGGCGCCCACTTCTTCCCAGCGCATGGAGCGGGCATCGAGCATCAGCAGCCTGCCCCCCAGGCTGCTGCCGACGCCAGCCAGCAGCTTCAGTGCCTCGGCCGCCTGCACCGAGCCCACGATGCCCACCAGCGGCGCGAATACGCCCATCGTCGCGCACGCCACCTCCTCGAAGTCGTGCTGGGGAGGAAAGAGGCAGGCGTAGCAGGGGTGCGTGCCTGCGCAAGGGTCCACCACCGACACCTGCGCGTCGAAGCCGGTCGCCGCGCCCCACACGAGAGGCTTGCCGTGGCGCACGCAGGCTGCGTTGACGGCCTGCCGCGTGGCGTAGTTGTCGCTGCAGTCGATGACCACGTCGACCCCGGGCACCTGCGCGTCCAGCCACGCGGCGTCGGCGCGCACCACGCAGGCCTGAACCTGCACCTGCGGATTGAGCGCTGCCACGCGCGCGCGCACCGACTCGGCCTTGGGTTGGCCCAGCGCGGCCATGTCGTGCGCGATCTGGCGCTGCAGGTTCGTGAGCTCCACCACGTCGGGGTCGGCCACCGTGAGCCGGCCCACGCCGGCCGAGCCGAGGAAGAGCGCCACTGGCGAGCCCAGGCCGCCGGCTCCGATGACCAGCGCGTGCGCGTCCAGCAGCCGCTGCTGGCCCTCGATGCCGATGGCTTCCAGCAGGATGTGGCGCGAGTAGCGCAGCAGCTGCTCGTCGTTCACGCCCGTTCCTTCAGTAGGTGCGGCCCTGGCGGAACTGGGCGTGCTGGCGGCGGTTCAGCGGCGCCACGCGCGACATCGCCTCGAAGGCGCGGGCCGCGTGGGCGTGCATGATCGCCAGGCCCAGCGCGTCGGCCGCGTCCTTGCCCGGCAAGCCGGGCAGCTCGAGCAGCCGGCGCACCATCTCCTGGACCTGCGCCTTGTTGGCCAGGCCGTGCCCGACGATGGCCTTCTTCATCTGCAGCGCTGTGTACTCGGCCACCGGCAGGTTGCCCGACACGAGCGCGGCCAGCGCCGCGCCGCGCGCCTGCCCGAGCAGCAGCGTGCTCTGCGGGTTGACGTTGACGAAGACGATCTCCGCGCAGGCCGCGTCGGGCGTGTAGCGCTGCGCCACCTCGCGCACGCCCTCGAAGATCAGCTTGAGCCGGCCCGGCAGGTCTCCGCGCGGTGCCTCCAGCGTGCTGATCGTGCCGCTGGCCACGTAGGCCAGGCGGCTGCCGTCAGCGTCCACGACACCGAAGCCGGTGCGCTGCAGCCCGGGGTCGATGCCGAGGATGCGCATGGTGGGCGCAGGATCTAGTGCCGGAAGTGCCGAACGCCGGTCAGCACCATCGCCACGCCGCGTTCGTCGGCCGCTGCGATGACCTCGTCGTCACGCATCGAGCCGCCGGGCTGGATCACGCAGGCCGCGCCTGCGTCGGCCAGCACGTCCAGCCCGTCACGGAAGGGGAAGAAGGCGTCGCTGGCCACCACCGAGCCCTGCAGCGACAGCCCGGC
>CAILKA010000703.1 GCA_903834645.1 uncultured beta proteobacterium | reverse complement strand
TGCCAGGCCTCCAGCGTGCCGAGTTCCCAGCGCTGGCCGCTCCAGCGCAGCCTCGCCTGCACGGGCCGGGCGAGCCGCCACCCGATGACGCCGGCCAGCAACGCGAGCGTCAGGCTTGCGGCTGCCCTTGCCACCTCCGCCAGCGCCTGTGCGCCCGCAGGCTCGCCGCCGAAGAGCCCGGCCAGGCCGTGGTCGAACTGCCCGTCCAGCGCCGCACCCAGCCAGGCCCCGAGCCCGGCACCGGCCAGCGCCCACAGCACGGCCTGCACAGCCCGCCAGCCGGGCGCATCGCGCAGCGTCACTTCGAAGGCAGGCGGTGCACGCATGGCAGCCGCCCCGTGGTGCGCGCCGCGCCTTCAGGCGCGGCGGAAAACGAGCGTCCCGTTGGTGCCGCCGAAGCCGAAGTTGTTCTTCACGGCCACGTCGATCCTCATCTCGCGCGCCGTGTTGGCGCAGTAGTCGAGGTCGCACTCGGGATCGGGCTCGAGGAGGTTGATGGTCGGGGGCGACACCTGGTGGTGCAGCGCCAGCACCGTGAACACCGACTCGATGCCGCCCGCGCCGCCCAGCAGGTGGCCCGTCATCGACTTGGTCGAGTTCACGACGACCTTGTGCGCGTGCGCCCCGAAGGCCGCCTTGATCGCGTTGGTCTCGTTGATGTCGCCCAGCGGCGTGGAGGTGCCGTGGGCGTTGAGGTACTGCACCTCGTCGGCCGACACGCCGGCGTTGCGCAGCGCGGCGACCATCGATCGCCGGGGCCCGTCCACATCGGGTGCGGTCATGTGGAAGGCGTCCGCGCTCATGCCAAAGCCGGCCACCTCCGCGTAGATCTTCGCGCCGCGCGCCTTCGCGTGCTCGTACTCCTCGAGCACCAGCACGCCCGCGCCTTCACCGAGCACGAAGCCGTCTCGGCCCTTGTCCCAGGGGCGCGAGGCCGTCTCGGGGGAATCGTTGCGGGTGGAGAGCGCCCGCGCGGCGGCAAAGCCTCCGATGCCCAGCGGCGACACCGTGCTCTCCGCGCCGCCGGCCACCATCACGTCCACATCGCCGTACTCGATCATCCGCGCAGCCTGGCCGATGCTGTGCAGGCCGGTCGTGCAGGCCGTGACGATCGCGAGGTTCGGGCCCTTGAAGCCGTACTGGATCGACACGTGCCCCGAGATCATGTTGATGATCGAGGCCGGCACGAAGAAGGGCGAGATGCGCCGCGGGCCGCGCTCGCGGTAGTCGGTGTGGGTGTGCTCGATCATCGGCAGGCCGCCGATGCCCGAACCCACCAGGCAGCCGATCCGCTCGGCCTGCTCGGGCCTGAGCTGCTCGCCCGTGGGCAGCCCCGCATCCTGCACGGCCTGCATCGACGCAGCCAGGCCGTAGTGGATGAAGGTGTCCATGTGCCGGGCTTCCTTGCCCGGGATGTAGGACTCGATGTCGAAGCCCTTGACCTCTCCGGCAAAGCGGCAGGCGAAGGCCGACGCATCAAAGCGGGTGATGGGCCCGATGCCCGAGCGACCGGCCAACAGGTTGGCCCAGCCCTCCTGCACCGTGTTGCCCACGGGGCAGATCAGCCCCAGGCCCGTGACGACGACGCGGCGACCGCTCATCGGCCGCTCAGGCCTTCTGGTGCTTGAGGGCGTAGTCGATGGCCAGCTGCACCGTCGTGATCTTCTCGGCCTCTTCGTCCGGGATCTCGATGCCGAACTCGTCCTCCAGGGCCATCACGAGTTCCACCGTGTCCAGCGAGTCGGCGCCGAGGTCGGCCACGAAAGCCTTCTCGCTCGTGACGTCGGCCTCCGGCACGCCCAGCTGTTCGGCAATGATCTTCTTGACGCGTGCTTCGATGTCGCTCATGACTCCTCCTTGGGAGTGGGTACAAAAAACGGGTCGGATTCTACCGGCCGCAGGCACGTGGCGTGCCGCGCCCGGCCGGCGGGAAACCCTCGATCAGGTCATGTACATGCCGCCGTTGACATGCAGTTCGGTGCCTGTCACGTAGCCGGCCAGCGGGCTGGCCAGGAAGGCCACCGCGTGCGCAACCTCCTCGGGCGTGCCCAGCCGGGCAAGCGGGATCTGTGCCAGCAGGGCGGTCTTTTGCGCCTCGGGCAGGCCATCGGTCATGTCGGTGCCGATGAAGCCCGGGGCCACGCAGTTGACGGTGATGGAGCGGCTGCCGAGTTCGCGCGCAAGCGCGCGCGTCATGCCCGCCACGCCGGCCTTGGCAGCGGCGTAGTTGGCCTGCCCGGCGTTGCCGCTGGCGCCCACCACCGACGTGATGTTGACGATGCGCCCGTAGCGCTGCTTCATCATGGGGCGCATCACGGCACGGCACAGGCGAAACACCGCCTTGAGGTTCGTGTCGAGCACGGCGTCCCAGTCGGCGTCCTTCATCCGCATGGCCAGCGTGTCGCGCGTGATGCCCGCGTTGTTGACGAGCACGTGCAGCGCGCCATGCGCCTTCACGATGCTCTCCACCGCCGCCTCGGCCGCCGCGGCGTCGTTCACGTCCAGGCACAGGCCCTGCCCGCCCTGCGCGGCCAGGGCCTCGCCGATGCGCTGCGCACCTTCGGGCGTGGTGGCCGTGCCGATGACGCGAAAGCCTTGCGCAGCCAGCGTCGCCGCGATGGCGCGGCCGATGCCGCGGCTCGCGCCCGTGACGAGCGCCACCTGCGGGGCGGGAGAGGTTTGGGGGTCGGTCATGGCGGTCAGGCTACCAGCGCCCGGCCCTCGGCGAGCGAGGCCGGGTCGAGCACCGTCAGGCTGGTGCACTCGGCATCGATGCGCTTGACGAGCCCGGCCAGCACCTTGCCCGGCCCGCACTCGAGGATGTGCGCCAGGCCGCGTGCGCGCAGCGCCTGCACCACCTCCACCCAGCGCACGGCGCCGAAGGCCTGGCGCACCAGCGCGTCGCGGATCGCGTCGGCCTCGGTCTGCACGCTCGCATCGATGTTGTGGACCACCGCGATGCGCGGCGCCGCAAGCGGCACCTGCGCCAGCCGCACGCGCAGCACCTCGGCCGCAGGCTTCATGAGCGAGGAGTGAAAGGGCGCCGAGACGGCCAGCGGCAGCGCACGCTTGGCGCCCATCGCCTTGAGGATCTCGCAGGCCTTGTCCACGCCCGCCTTCGTGCCGGCGATCACGGTCTGCTTGGGGTCGTTGAAGTTGGCCGCCTCCACCACTTCGCCAGTCTCGGCGGCGGCCTTCGCGCAGCCCTCGCCCACGGCAGCGGCGTCCAACCCCAGGATCGCGGCCATCGCACCCACGCCCACGGGCACGGCCTGCTGCATGGCCTGCGCGCGCAGCCGAACCAGCGGCAGCGCATCGGCCAGCGTGAGCGCGCCTGCGGCCACGAGCGCCGTGTATTCGCCCAGCGAGTGGCCCGCCACCGCCGCCGGCTCGGGCCCGCCCTCGGCGAGCCAGGCGCGGTAGCAGGCGATGCCCGCCGTCAGCATCACCGGCTGCGTGTTGGTCGTGAGGTCGAGCGCCTCTTTCGGGCCCTCGCGGATGAGCCGGCCCACGTCCTCGCCGAGCGCGGCCGAGGCCTCCTCGAGCGTGGCAAGCACCGCGGGGTGAGCGCCCCAGACATCGAGCATGCCCACCGATTGCGAGCCCTGGCCCGGAAAAACGAATGCGAAGGGTTTCATGGCAGGCAGATCAATAGTCGAGCAGCACGGCGCCCCAGGTGAAGCCGCCGCCCACGCCCTCGAGCAGCACCGTGTGGCCGCGCTGGATGCGCCCGTCGCGCACCGCAACGTCGAGCGCCAGCGGCACCGAGGCAGCTGAGGTGTTGCCGTGCGCATCCACCGTCACGACCAGCCGCTCCAGCGGCAGCTTCATGCGGCGCACCGTGCTTTGCATGATGCGGATGTTGGCCTGGTGCGGGATCACCCAGTCCACGTCATCGGGCACGCGCCCGGCCTTGGCCAGCACCGAGCGGCCCACGTCCT